>JASLEW010000109.1 GCA_030150965.1 Thermoanaerobaculia bacterium
GACGAAGGCGACGTCGAAATGACCTTGGCGCACCCGCTTTAGGGCCTCGGCGCTCGACCCTGCCTCAACAGGCACACAGCCGAGGCCTTCTAAGCACAGTGCCAGCGTCGCCCGGATGTTCTTCTCATCGTCGGCGATGAGAATTCGGCGACGCCGACTTGTCCCACCGCCCGCCCAACGCACGCATGGGCTATGGAAGGCGCCGGGTCGGCGGAAACCGCGGACCCAACGGGGGCCGCCCGTGTCGCTGCGCTCCACGGCCCCCACCCGCCGCGGCCCCCGGTCCGCCGTTCCCGCCGCCCTTCGCACACCGCACCCGCAGGATCCGGCAGGCACACCGCGGCCACCGCTGGCGCTCCGCGATCCACGCAGAGCCCACCCGCCTGAACCTGCTCGCAAACCGCGATCGGAGACCTTATCCGGAGATCGCCATAGGCTCCGGCAGGATCATTTCGCGATCTGTTGGTTAAGCTGCCTCACAAGCATACGTCCTCTCCGGCCTCGATGTCTACGGCGTGAGGGCACGGGAGGTCATCCGCTCCGCGGCCTTCCTGCTTCAAGCGCCGCGCTGCCTCACCCCAAAGCGGTAGTTTTGATCCTCTCCCGACGAGCGTGGTTCTCTGCAGCAGTAAAAATACGACCTGTTGCACAACCTCCAGCCCGCGCCCCGGACCCGTCAAGCGGCGACCATCGCGAAGGGAATCCAGACCATCGCCGCGCTGACCAGGACCAAGTGCCGCCGGCATAGGCGAGAGGCGCCTGCTAGGCGCGGTAACGAACCTTGACCAGACGGAGAGAACCGCGGTTGATTACGCTACCGATGCGTCGCACGGCATCTCTGCCACGCCCGCACACGCAGGTGTTGGGTTGACGTGACGGGTAGCAGGCGGAGCAATACAGGCGATCACATTCCCAGCACTGCTCCGCATGGCCAATACCGGATGCCATCTCTTCCAGCGACAAGGCCACGCCCCCCCTCCCACTGTTGTCCAGTACCGTCATCCGACGGGAACACGTCTCGCAACTTTGGACAGCGGGCCGACCATGATGACGCAGGAGAGACCGCAGGCCTTCGCCGAAGCCGAAGCGCACGCGCGGCCAGATTCCTCGAACAAGAAAAACCAGCGCGCCCAACAAGAGAGTCAGCAACGCTACGTGATAGACGGTCACCCTGTACTCATCCGATCTTGTGGAGTAGGTGGCATCAATGCCCGATATCTCTATACCTCCTACGACGAGCCAGACAAAGGCGAGAAGAAAGAGCGCTCCGGCCCCTACGATGCTGGCGGTCCTCGGCCTCTTGGTTGCCCAATTTCTTGCTCCAATGACCTTGTCGATGCCCGGAATCACTACGGATAGCACGGCGTAGAACGTGAGGCAGCCCAGCAATATCTCGACGAGCGAGTCAACAAATCGTTCCACTGCATCCTCCTGCCTAGAATCGCCTTCGTTCCGTCCGCGGTCCCGCCATGACCGTGAACGATCCCGACAGCAGCGGTGTCCTCGACCACGGCAGCGTGGCCGCTCCCCTGCGCGGGACTTGTCAGCTCGAAGTGTACGGCGATTTACGCGTCGTCCGGTCAAAGCGGCCGGGCCCCGCCCTCAGCCGGCGCTGGCGCCGTCCGGCCCATGCCCACCCCTGCCCATCCCCCGGTCCGGCGGCCTGACGACTCGGCACCCTCGCGGCATGCGCTGGCCAGGTTTCGCCCAAGCCGCGAGATCGCGAACAAATGAACGTCCTCTCCGCGCCAGCCTCATGCGCGAGGCGGCGGAGATTTCGCGGCTCACGGGGTGAGGCGGCAAAGTACGCGCCAAGCCGATCGGCGAAGACCGCCCGCTAGAGAAAGCCTCGGACCTCGAAGACCGCCGGCGGCAAGGGCTCGGTTCTGAGGTATAAGAGCTGCCGGTGAGAATCTGGATCGATGCGGACGCGGCGCCGCGCGAGGTCAAGGAGATGGTGTTCAGGGCCGCGCTCCGGCTCGGGATCGAGGTGATGCTGGTCGCCAATCAGGCGCTTGCGTCCCCACCCGGGAACCGGTTCGTGTCGGCGGTGCGGGTGGCGGGCGGGCCGGACGTTGCCGATCGTCACATCGCGGAGCATGCGGAGGCCGGCGACCTGGCCGTGACGGCGGATATCCCGCTGGCGGCGCGGCTGGTCGAAAAGGCGGTGGCGGTGATCGATCCGCGCGGCGACGAGTACTCGGCCGAGAACGTCGGCGAGCGGCTGGCGGCGCGCGACCTGCTTCAGGGCCTGCGCGACGCCGGGCTGGGCATCGGGGGACCACGAGTGTATGGGCCGCGCGACCGGCAGGCATTCGCGAGCAGCCTCGACCGCGTGCTCACCCGCGCCAGGCGGGCGGGGAAGGTCTGAGCGGGCCGCCGCGATCCGCCCCCGCGACCTGGCGGTCTGAGATAAGCTGCAACCACTGCATCGGTCGAGCGGAGAGATTCGAGGCGCCCTTGTCCCCCAACCCCGAGGCGAGCTCGTCGTGGATCGTCCTGCCCCCCAGGCTCGACGGCCTGCTGGCCAGGGGCGACCTGGCGCACGCCGTGCGCCAGGCGGCCCACGACTTCGGCACCTGGTTCGGCGACCCCGCGACCGCGCTCTACTTCTTCCCCGAGTACACCGACCACGGCCCCGGTCACGTCTCCTCCGTCCTGGCCGGAACCGACTGGTTGACCCACGAGGACGCCTGGCCCCTCCTCGCCCCCGAGGACGCGATCGTCCTCATCCTGGCCGCCATCCTCCACGACTCCGCCATGCACCTCACCGCCGACGGCCTGCTCTCCCTGCTCGCGAGCCCCCGCCCCGACCGCTGGCCCGCCTGGGAGCTCCTCGATCGCCAATCCTGGGCCGAGCTCTTCGCTCTCTACCTCGCGGAGGCCCGCCGCTGGGACCAGCGCCAGCTCCACCGCATCCTCGGCGACGAGCGCGTGCGGCCGGAAGAGCAGCCAGACCTCGTGACCTTCATCCGCCATCCCAGAGAGCAGCCGGACAGCGACACCTGGTCCACGACCTACAGGAAGTTCCTCGGCGAGTTCGTGCGCCGCCATCATCCGCGGCTGGCCCACGAGATCGCCCTCGACGGTGTGCCCGGTTCCGTCTCGCCGGCGCTGCGCATCGCCAACCTCCCATCCGACCTCCTCGACCTCGCCGGCCTCGTCGCGCGCAGCCACGGCCGCCCCCTGCGCGACTTTTTCGGCTATCTCAGGCTCCGCTACCACGGCCGCGTCACCTGCCGCAACGCTCATCCGCTCTTCCTCGCGGCGCTGCTGCGCATCGCCGACTACCTGGAGATGCGGCCGGACCGCGTCCATCCCCTGCGCCGGCATCTTCAGCGCCTGCGCAGCCCGATCTCGCGCGACGAATGGAACGCTCACCTCGCGGTCCGCGAGATCCGCCATCCGGACGAGGAGGACGCCGAGGCCGTCTTCGTCGTCGCCAGCCCGGAGAGCGCCGGCCAGTTCGTCAAGCTCCGGCGCCTCCTGCTTGGCCTCCAGCTGGAGCTCGACACCTCCTGGGCGGTGCTCGGCGAGGTGTTCAGCCGGCAGGGCCCACTCGCCCACCTCGCGCTGACCCTGCGGCGGGTGCGCTCGAACCTCGACGATCCCGAGCAGTTCTTCGACCGGGAGCGGCCGGGCTTTTTCCCGCTTCCCGCGGCCTTCACCATGGCCGGGGCCGACCTGCTGAAGCTGCTGATCAGACCGTTGTACGGCGACCGGCCCGAGGTCGGCGTCCGCGAGCTGCTGCAGAACGCCGTCGACGCCGTGCGCGAGCTCTGGCAGCACGCGGCCGACCGCGGCGATCCGGAGCGCCGGGAGATTCCCCTGGCACCCCAGCAGGCCGACGTTCTCATCGCGATCGACACCGATGCGGCGGGCCAGCGCTGGCTGACGGTGACCGACAGGGGCATCGGCATGACCGCCGCCACGGTGCGCGACTACTTCCTCAAGGCCGGCGCCTCCCTCCGCACCTCCGATGCCTGGCGGCGCGAGTTCGAGGTGGCTGGCCATTCCAAGATCTTGCGTGCGGGGCGCTTCGGCATCGGCGCGCTGGCGGCCTTCCTGCTGGGCCCGCGCCTCGCGGTGGGGACCCGCCACGTCAGCGAGCCGGCGGAGCGCGGGATCCATTTCACCGCCTCCCTCGAAGACGACTCCATCGATCTGCTGCGGTTGCACCGCGAGGTTGTGGGCACCACGATCCGCATCGCCCTGGCCTCCGACCCGCGGCTCGACAGCGACCGCGAGGGCGCGGCGTGGGACTGGTTCATGCTCGATGTGCCGAGAGTCGAGCGCCAGGTGGAGGGCAGAGCTCTCGCCCAGAGCCACCACCTGCCGGTCAGGGGCTCTCCGTTCCTGCCTGACGGCTGGACCACACTGCCGTTTCAGGCCATGGAGATCCATTGGCGCTGGGAGCTCGACCAGAGCCCGTTCGTGGCCTGCAACGGGATCTGGGTCAACGACGACGAGGGATTCGCCAAGACCGGCGAAGACGATCTGCGGTTCAACACGCCGTCCATCAGCGTGCACGACCCTGACGGCATCCTGCCCCTCAACTTGCGGCGCGACCGCCTCGAGTGGCCCATCCCCTTCCACGACCAGCTTCTCGCCGACTTGACGCGCGACCTCCTCGCCTTCCTTCTGGTCCACGCTCCCCAGCGACCCGCGCAGAGGAGATACGAGATCCCCTCGCTCACGGAGCCGCTCTGGACGCACGCCGAGGGCACCTCCCTGGTCTGCCTCTGGAGCATCGAGAGGTCCGGCCTCCGCAGGGCCCTCTGCGTGGACGGCGCCCCCAACTTCCTTTCCCCCCTTCCCCAGGATGCGGGCGTCTTCTTCGAGTCCCAGGGCGCCTGGAGGCACCAGAGCATCGTTCCGAGATTGGAGAAGATCGGCTCGTATGAGCGGGTCCTGGCTCGCGACAGCCGCCGCGACTCGCCGGCTCTCAAATCCCTGCAGCTGGCGAAGGTGGCACGCGGCTGGCACCTCTATACCGCCGAGACCAGCGGCGACGGTCTGGGCCTGCTCGCAGAGCTCTACGACAGGATCATGAACGGCGAGGAAACCGGGATCGGTGCCGCCTACGAGCTGCGGATCGACCCCGGCCAGGCCGCGATCCCGGCGAGCCCCATCACCGCCCTGATGGACGACCTCATGCCCAGCCCGATCATCCCCTTCGACCCCGCCCTGCGCCGGCAGAGGTTCGCGCGGGCCTTCGATCAGCTCCGCGACGGCATCGAGCTCTGGCAGAGACCGGACCTGGAGGGTTGGAGGAAGGCCTTCGTCGAGCGCCTGCAGGCGTGACACCGCCGCCGTGGAGAGCCATGTCCGACCATCCGCTCGTCATCGCCTTGCCTGCAGCCTCGCCTCCATGATCGCACCTCCTCTCCCTGCCGCCGCCATGCCGTCGCTCCAACCTGCCATCGAGACACTCAGGAACAATATCGCTCTGGTCACAGTCGCAGTCACCGTCACGCTCGCCTTTCTCGGCTACATCGCCACCTATCTCAATGCCCGCGTCCTGGCCAAGAAGAAGGACCGCTTGGAGCTGGTGACGCAGCGCCTCAACGAGTTCTATGGACCGCTCTATGTGGCCACCCGCGCCGGGCGGACAGCCTATGAAGCGCTGCTGCGCAAGCTTGGGCAGAAAGACGCGATCTTCGTGCGGGGCGAAGATCCCTCCCCGGAGGTGCTCGGGCACTGGGTGCTCTGGATGACGACCGTATTCATGCCGCTCAACGAGGTGATCGAGAGGATCATCATCGACAAGGCGCATCTGATCATCGAGGAGCGCATGCCAGACTGCCTGCTGCAGTTCGTCACCCACGTGGTCGGCCACCGGGCTGTCCTGGCGCAATGGGCGAAGGGCGACTTCTCCGAGAAGCAGTCGCCGATCGACTTCCCGGCTGAGCTCAACGAGTATGCCGCCCGGTCCTACGCCGCTCTGAAGAGCGAGCAGGTCCACCTCTTGAAGTCGCTATAGACCACCCGCCGGCCGCTAGAGGTGATCGCGGGCTGCTCGCGCCCTTCAGTCCTCCCCACCCTGGACCAACCGGCTTGTGGCAAGCTCTGTCAGCAGGCGCTCCATCTCGCCGCCAGCGCCCAGCTGGAGCAGGTCGTTCTTTGCCACCCTGCGCCGCGTGTCCGGCGCCCCCCAGACTTCGGCTCGAAGCCCCGCACATCGTTCGCCGCACAGTCCACTCCACCCCGAAGTGCGCGGTAGGTCGAGGTCAGGCATCCTCCGATACGCCGGCGGAGTCTGGAGGGGGGTACCACCGATGGCCGAACTGGTCCGACGCGGAGCCGAATCCATCAAGAATACGTCAAACCGCTGGTCCCGGAGGGTGTCGATCTCGCAAGTTGTTGATTGATTGGTGCGGCTGGGAGGACTCGAACCCCCGACCAAGAGTTTAGGAATCTGGCAACGGGATGACAACCAGCGACACTCCTTGACAACTAGCGACAATGGAATCATGAGTTTAGCTCAGCTCCAATTGTCGCCGAGTGTCACCGAGCGTCGCCGATTCTCACGGCGTACTGTCCCAAGATTGTCCCAAGTTTCCGGCAAACCTCCTCCCCCATCGTTCGGCCAAGGTAGGTTGCTCCTCGGTAGGAGACCATTCTCGTCAGGCGGCAGCGTGAGGGCTGCGGCTTGGATCTCGGCCTTGGTCATAGGGGCAGTGTTCGCGCGCCCCGGGGAACCGCGCCACCGCGGCTGCGATGCGGGCCGTGCGTGCGGACAGCTCCGCACCTGCGCTTGCGCCACGCGGTCTTGCGGCGAGGGAGCACGAGCCCGAGCGCCACGGCGGCGTAGTCGCGCGCCAGGTCGTTCGGCGCTGGCCGGTCAGGAGGGCATCCGGTACAGGATCGAGACCTGCGACCCCCTGCCGCGCTCCTCTGCGTCTGGCGCTGGCCGGCGCGCCGCTGAGGCTGTTGCCGCCGCGGCGGAGGCGCTCCCGCCAGTCGGAGACGACGCCCGGCGTGGCCCGCCGCACCACCGATCCCGTCCCGACCACCGCCTCCGCCGCTCAATCGTAGTCAACTTGAGGCCCGGTCCAGCCCCTGGGCGAAGGAGGCCACCGAAGGAGGCCACCAGAGAATCCTGGCCTCCTTCATGGCCCCCTATGCGTAGCGCCAGGACCAAGGCCGGCCAGCCGGCCCATTCCACCATCGCCTGACCGTCATCCGTCGCGCGTACCCGGCCCCTCGGCCCCATTCGACGCTGCTCCTGCAAGCCCGGTGCTGGGGCTATGGAAGGCGCCGTCCTGTGGAAAACCGAGGAAACCGTGCGCGGAAGCATCCTGCCGGGATCGAGCGTCCACCAGCGCACGGTTTCCCCCGGTTTCCCACAGGACTTGGAAATCGGCTCCCTACCCCCCAACCCCCGCCCGCCACCCCCACCCTCGCCGATTCCCACCCCTCCCACAGCCCCGGCGACGAGTCACATATATTTGAAAGGATCTTCAAGACACCCCAGC
>JASLEW010000201.1 GCA_030150965.1 Thermoanaerobaculia bacterium
ATCGGAGGACTGACCCCATGGACTTACGCTCGCCATCACCCGCGGGCCGGCCGGCGCCACCGGCCGGCGCGGCATGTCGGATCGACACGCGGTTTCCAGCCGGCGCGGCATCTCCGGCCGGCACGGCGCACGGGGCCGGAGCGGCATCACTGGCTGACGTGCCGGGACCGTGCGGCAGGGCGTCTCTGGCCCGTGCGACCCTCCTGGCCGGCGCCCTCCTTCTGGCCGGTTCCGTCATCCCGCCACGGGCCACCGCCCACGCTTCGACCACGCTGGCCGCTCCGACCGCTCCGATCGCAGCGGCTGCGCCCACCGCGCCGGCGCCGCCGGCACCGCCCGCCAAGCCCGCCAAGGAGGTCAAGCTGCTCAACGCCTCCTACGACCCGACGCGCGAGCTGTACCAGGACTTCAACGCCGCCTTCGCCCGCGCGTGGAAGGCGAGGACCGGCCAGGTGGTCAGGATCGATCAGTCGCACGGCGGCTCGGGCAAGCAGGGACGCTCGGTCATCGACGGCCTGGAGGCCGACGTGGTGACCCTGGCCCTGGCCTACGACATCGACGCCATCGCCGCCGCCGGCCTGCTGCCGGCCAACTGGCAGGCGCGGCTGCCGAGCAACAGCTCCCCCTACACCTCGACCGTCGTCTTCCTGGTGCGCCGGGGCAACCCGAAGGGCATCCACGACTGGGACGACCTGCTGCGCCCCGGCATCCAGGTCATCACCCCCAACCCCAAGACCTCCGGCGGCGCGCGCTGGAACTATCTCGCCGCCTGGGGCTACGCGATGAAGAAGTACGGCCAGGAGGCGAAGGCGCGCGACTTCGTCACCCGCCTCTACCGCCAGGTGCCGGTGCTCGACTCCGGCTCCCGCGGCTCGACCGTCAACTTCGTCGAGCGCGGCATCGGCGACGTCCTCCTCGCCTGGGAGAACGAGGCCCTCCTCGCCGCCAATCAGCTGGGCAAGGGCAGGTTCCAGATCGTCACCCCGGGGGTGAGCATCCTGGCCGAGCCGCCGGTTGCGGTGGTGGACAGGGTGGCGGCCAAGCACGGCACCGCGGCGGTGGCGCGCGCCTACCTGGAGTACCTCTACTCGCCGGAGGGCCAGGAGATCGCCGCCCGCAACTACTACCGCCCGCGCCAGCCGGCGGCCGCGGCGCGCCACGCGGCGCAGTTCCCGCACCTCCAGCTGTTCACCGTCGATCAGATGTTCGGCGGCTGGACCAGGGCGCAGAAGGTCCACTTTGCCGACGGCGGCATCTTCGACCAGATCTACCAGGGGGGCCGGTAGCGGCCGTGGCCTCCGGAGCGGCGGCTGTGGCAGGGGCCGGCCGCGCCCGGCGCGGCGTGCTGCCCGGGTTCGGCCTGGCGATGGGGTTCACCCTCGCCTACCTCGGCCTGATCGTGCTGATCCCGGTCTCGACCCTGGTGCTCAAGAGCGCCACCCTCACCTGGTCGCAGTTTTGGCACGTCGCCACCGGGCCGCGCGAGCTGGCCGCCTACCGGCTGAGCTTCGGCGCGGCGGCGGTGGCGGCGGCGGTCAACGGCGTCTTCGGCCTGCTCCTCGCCTGGGTGCTGGAGCGCTACACTTTCCCCGGCAAGCGCCTGGTGGACGGCCTGGTGGACCTCCCCTTCGCCCTGCCGACGGCGGTGGCCGGCATCGCGCTCGCCTCGGTCTACGCCGGCGACGGGTGGCTCGGGCGCTTCCTCGAGCCGGCCGGCCTCCACGTGGCGTTCACGCCGCTCGGGGTGATGGTGGCGCTCACCTTCGTCGGCCTGCCGTTCGTGGTGCGCACCGTGCAGCCGGTGCTGCACGAGCTGTCGCCGGAGGTCGAGGAGGCGGCGGCGACGCTCGGCGCCGGCCGCGCCCAGATCTTCGGCTCGGTGATCCTGCCCGAGCTGCTGCCGGCGGTCCTCACCGGCTTCGTGCTGGCGCTGGCGCGCGCCCTGGGCGAGTACGGGTCGGTCATCTTCATCGCCGGCAACATGCCGTTGCGCTCGGAGATCACGCCGCTGCTCATCATGATCAAGCTGGAGCAGTACGACTATCCGGGCGCGACCGCCATCGCCCTGGTCTTCCTGGTGGCGTCCTTCTCGCTGCTCCTGCTGGTCAACGCCCTGGCCTGGCGCCACGCGACGCGCGCCGCGGCGGCGCCATGAGGGCCGACGCCGGCCGCTCGCGCCACCTCGGCGAGTCGCGCCTGGTGCGCTGGACGCTCATCGCCATCGCCATGGCTTTCCTGCTGCTGTTCCTGTTCGTGCCTCTGGCGGCGGTCTTCGCCAAGGCGTTCGAGAAGGGCGCCGCCGCCTTCGCCGCGGCGGTCCGCCAGCCGGACACCCTGGCCTCGATCCGCCTGACCCTCGCCACCGCCGGCATCGCCGTGCCGCTCAACCTGCTCTTCGGCCTGGCGGCGGCCTGGGCGGTCACCCATTTCCGCTTCGCGGGCAAGAAGGTGCTCATCACCCTGATCGACCTGCCGTTCAGCGTCTCGCCGGTCATCTCCGGGATGATGTTCGTGCTGCTCTTCGGCGCCCGCGGCGTCCTCGGGCCGTGGCTCTCGGCGCACGACATCAAGATCATCTTCGCCCTGCCGGGCCTGGTGCTGGCGACGGTCTTCGTCACCTCGCCGCTGGTGGCGCGCGAGCTGATCCCGGTGATGCAGGCGCAGGGCGACGAGGAGGAGCAGGCGGCGCTGACCCTGGGCGCCTCGGGCTGGCGCACCTTCTGGCACATCAGCCTGCCCAAGGTGCGCTGGGGCCTGCTCTACGGGGTGGTGCTGTGCAACGCCCGGGCGATGGGGGAGTTCGGCGCGGTCTCGGTGGTCTCGGGGCACATCCGCGGCGTCACCACCACGATGCCGCTGCAGATCGAGATCCTCTACAACGACTACCAGTTCTCGGCCGCCTTCGCGGTGTCGTCGCTGCTCACCCTGCTCGCCCTGCTGACCCTGGTGGTCAAGGGCTGGATCGAGCGCCGGAGCCGGGCTTGAGCCGCGTCGGCAGCGCCGCAGCGCACCCCTGCGCCGCGCCGCGGGAGCGGCGGCGCAGGGCGACCGGGGCGCTGCCGACGCGGCTCAAGCCCGGCTCCGGCGCTCGATCCAGCCCTTGACCACCAGGGTCAGCAGGGCGAGCAGGGTGAGCAGCGACGA
>JASLEW010000203.1 GCA_030150965.1 Thermoanaerobaculia bacterium
GGCAGCAGGCCGAAGCCGGCCGCGGGCGCCGCGCCGATCCGCTGCACCGGCTCGCCGTCCACCGCCGGATAGGTGGTGCGCAGCGCCTCGTGCCGCCGCACCACCTCGGCCAGGCCCGCCGCCAGCGCACCGCGGTCGAGCGGACCCTCCAGGCGCACCGCCAGCGGGATGTTGTAGGCCGAGCCGCCCGGCGTCAGCTGATCGACGAACCACAGCCGCTGCTGGGCGAACGACAGCGGCGGCGGGCCGGCTCCCGGCCGCCGCACCGCGATCCGCGGCGCCGCCACCTGCCGCTCGGCGCGCAGCGCCTCCTCCACCAGCCGCGCCAGGCCCCCCACCGTCGGCTGCTCGAACAGCTGCCGCAGGCCCAGCTCCACGCCGAACGCCCGCCGCAACCGCGACAGCACCTGCGTGGCCAGCAGCGAATGGCCCCCCAGCTCGAAGAAGCTCTCCTCCAGCCCCACCCGCTCGACCCGCAGCACCTCCTCGAACGCCACCGCCACCGCCTCTTCGAGCGGCGTCCGCCGCGCCGGCGCCGCGGCCGCAGCCTCGCGCTCGGGCGGCGCCGGCAGCGCCCGCCGGTCGATCTTGCCCGACGGCGCGAGCGGCAGCGCCGGCAGCGCCACGAACGCCGATGGCACCATCGCCTCCGGCAGCCCCTGGCGCAGGTGCCGCCGCAGCTCCGCCGCGTCGAGCGCCGCGCCAGGCCGCGGCACCACGTAGGCCACCAGCCGCGGCTCGCCCGGACGGTCCTGGCGCACCACCACCGCGCTCTCCCACACCGCGGGATGCCGCCCCAGCGCCACCCGGATCTCCGCCGGCTCGATGCGCACCCCGCGGATCTTCACCTGCTCGTCGAGCCGCCCCAGGATCTCCAGCGTCCCGTCGTGCCGGTACCGCCCACGGTCACCCGTCAGGTACAGCAGGTCGCCGTGGGCGGGGTCGGCGACGCCGCGGGCCCCCGCGGCGCTCCACGGGTTGGGCCTGAACTTGCGCCGGTTCTCCTCCGGGCTGTCGAGGTAGCCGAGGCTGCGGAACGGCGTCCGCAGCGCGATCTCGCCCACCTCCCCCAGGCCGCAGCGCCGCAGCTCGCCGTCGCTCCCGCCCACCACCAGCGCCTGCGCGTCCGGCATCGGCTCCCCGGCCGGCTGCACGTGCCACGCGGGAGGTTCGGGCACCCGGTAGAACGTCGTGGCCAGCGTCGCCTCGGTGGCGCCGTAGAGGTTGACCACGCCGGTGCGCGGGAACACCGCGCGCCAGCGGCCGATCAGCTGCGCGAGCAGCGGCTCGCCGCTCCAGAACGACCAGCGCAGCGCCGGCGACGCGACGCCCGCGGGCGCCGCGCCCAGCCAGGTGCCGGCCACCGACGGCACCGTGTGGATCACCGTCACCGCGCGCTCCGCCAGCCACGACAGCACGTTCTCCGGCCCGCGCTCGTCCTCGTCGGGCAGGCACAGGGTGGCGCCGCTGGTCAGCGGCAGCAGCAGGTCGCGCAGCACCGCGTCGAACGACAGCCCGGCCAGCTGCGACACCCGGTCGCCGCCGCCGATGCCGAAGGCGGCCCGCTGCCACAGCAGGAAATGGCTTAACCCGCGCTGCCGTCCCAGCACCGCCTTCGGCTTGCCCGTCGTCCCCGAGGTGAAGAAGACGTAGGCCGGATCGTCCGCCCCCGGCAGCCACGACTCCACGGCCGCAGCATCGTCGGCGGCCGGCGGCAAGGCTGCGGCAGCCGGTGCCTCTTCCACCATCACCCGGCTCAGCGATCCCAGCTCCGCAAGCCACACGTCGTCAGGCCGCAGTGTGCCGTTCCCGCCGATCGTGCCGACGTAGACCAGGCAGCGCGGCCCGGCCTCCTCCACCATCACCCGCTGGCGCGCCGCCGGCAGCCCGCGGTCGAGGATGAGCGGCGCGCCGCCTGCCAGGAACACGCCGGCCAGGCTCGCCACCAGCGCCGGGCACCGCGGCCCGCTCACCGCCACCACCGCGCCCGGGGCGCCGCCGGCCTGCCGCACTGCGCGGGCGATCTGCCGCGCCCAGGCGCCCAGCGCGCCGCAGGTCCACACCTCGTCGCGGAACGCCAGCGCCGCCGCCTCGGGGTGCCGCCGCTCGGCGTCGAGCAGCAGCCGCGCCACCGGCGGGCAGTCCGGCTCCGCCAGGACGGCGCCGGGATCGGGCAGCAGGGCCCGGCCCGCTGTGGTCACCAGCGACAGGCGGTCCACCGGCTCCTCCGGCCGCGCCACCCCCTGCTCCAGGAGCTGTTCGAGCTGCGCCAGCAGCTCGGCCATGTGCGCTTGGTCGAAGAGGCCGGCGTTGTAGACCAGGTCGATCGCCACACCCGCCTCGGCCTCGGCGACGTAGAACGTCGCGTCCAGCTTCGACGGCGCCTCGGCCGGCGCCAGCGCCCGCAGCTCCAGCTCCGGCAGCGACAGCTCCGCCGGCGGCAGGTTCAGCAGGTTGAAGAGGACCTGGAAGAGCGGGGCGCGCGACAGGTCGCGGCGCAGCCCGAGGCGGCCGAGGACCGCCTCGAAGGGCACGTCCTGATGCGCGTAGGCTTCGAGCGTCACCGCCCGCACCCGCGCCGCCAGCTCCCGGAAGCTCGGGCGGCCCGCGGTGTCGGTGCGCAGCACCAGGGTGTTGAGGAAGCAGCCGATCAGCCCCTCCGTCTCGATCTGCTGGCGCCCGGCCACCGGCGCTCCCACGACCGCCTCGGACTCGCCGCCGTGGCGCGCGAGCAGCGCCTGGAGCGCCGCGAGCAGGGTCATGAAGAGCGTGACGCTCTCCGCCCGGCCGAAGCTCTTGAGCCGCGCCGTGAGATCCGCGGACAGCGCCAGCCGGCATCGCCCGCCGTGGAACGTCTGGACCGCCGTGCGCGGCCGGTCGGTGGGCAGCTCGGCCGGGGCGATCTCCCCGCCCAGGCGCGACTCCCAGTAGACCAGCTCGCTCTCCTGCTCCGCCGCCAGCCAGAGGCGCTGCCAGCGCGCGAAATCGGCGTACTGGATGGGCAGCGCCGGCAGCCGTCCGGGCCGCCCCTCCACGGCCGCGGTGTAAAGCTCTCCCAGGTCGCGCGCCAGCACCCCCATCGACCAGCCGTCGGCGATCGCGTGGTGGAGGTTGAGCAGGAACCGGTGCCGCTCTCCGGCCAGGCGCACCAGCAGCCACGAGCTGAGCGGCCCGCGCTCCAGATCGAACCCCTGTCCGGCGTGCAGCCGGGCGAGGTCCTCGGCCGCCGGGCCGCGCGCGCTTTCGGGCAGCGCCGAGAGATCGACCAGCGGCAGCAGGGCGAGGGCCGGCGCGGCTGCCGCCGGCGCGATCCGTTGGCGGAGCACGCCGTCGGCCGGGGCGAAGGTGGTGCGCAGCGTCTCGTGGCGGCGCACCACCCCGGCCAGCGCCGCGGCCAGGGCGCCGGTCCTGAGGCGGCCCGCGAGCTCGATCGCCAGCGGGATGTCGTAGGTCGCCGATCCGGGCTCCAGCTGTTGCAGGAACCACAGGCGCTCCTGGGCGAAGGACAGCGGCAGATCGGCCGCGGCTCCCCGCTCCACGGCCACCAGGGGCAGCACCGGCGCACGGCCCTGGGCCAGGAGCGCCGCGATCCGGCACCCCAGGCGCTCCACCGTGGGCTCCTCGAACAGGTCGCGCAACCCGAGGCTCACGCCGAACGCCTGCCGCACCCGGGAGACCACCCGCGCGGCGAGGAGCGAGTGCCCGCCGAGCGCGAAGAAGTCGTCCCGCGGCCCGACCCGGTCGCGGTGCAGCACCTCGGCGAACAGGCCGGCCACCAGCTCCTCGACCGGGCCGCGCGGCGCATCCGCGCCAGCGCCCGCGCTCAGGGCGGCTGTCGGCTCCCACTCTTCGGACGGCGCCGCAGCCGCCCGCTCCGCCAGGGCGCGCCGGTCCACCTTGCCGTGCCGGGTCAGCGGCAGGGCGTCGAGCGCCACGATCTGGCCCGGCACCATCGGCGCGGGCAGCCGTCCGGCGACGAAGCGGCGCAGCTCCTCGGCCGCCGGCGGACCCTCGCCGGCCACGAACGCCGCCAGCCGCGCCTCGCCCTGCTGCCGTAGCGCCACCACCGCCGCCTCGCGCACCCCCGGATGGGCGAGCAGCGCCGCCTCCACCTCTCCCGGCTCGATGCGGACTCCCCGCACCTTCACCTGCTGATCCACCCGCCCCAGGAACTCCAGCCGGCCGGTGGGCGCAAAGCGCACCCGGTCGCCCGTCCGGTACAACCGCCGGCCGGCGGCTTCCGGCACCGCCGCGGTCCTCGGGACTCCCGGCGTTCCTTGAGCTGCCGCGTCCGCCGAGTCGGTGGGAATCGCTCTGATTGCCGGGATGGTCTGGACCGTCGGGACCTTTGGGGCCATCGGGGTCAACGGGATCTTCCGAGCCATCGGCGCCAGGGCGTCCGGCACGAACCGCTCGGCCGTCAGCTCCGGACGGCCCAGGTAGCCGCGCGCCACCCCGGGACCACCCAGCCACAGCTCTCCCGCCACGCCGGCCGGCACCGCCGCCCCGCGCCCGTCCCGCACCTCCACTGTCACTCCCGGCAGCGGCCGGCCGAGGCCGTGGCCCGAGACCTTCGGCACGCGACCGCTCCCTTGCCTCGGCCGCGTCTCCCGCTCCACCGTCTCCACCGCGGCGCTCTCCACGTCCTCCCACGAGGCCAGGATCGCCGCCTCGGTCGGGCCGTAGAGCACCGTCCGCCGAGCCCGCGGAAACGCCCGCGCCATCGACTCCAGCAGCTCCCCGCTCACCGTGTCGCCGCCGACGAACACCCGCCGCAGCCGCGGGCATTCCACCCCCTGCGACTCCACCTCCGCCGCCAGCTGCCGCATCACCGCCGGCACCGCGTGCAGCAGCGTCGCCCGCCGCAGCTCCGCGCTCACCAGCCCCAGGTCGAGCGTCGGCCGCAGGTCGAACAGCACCGCCGTGCCGCCGGCGAGCAGCGGCGCCAGCAGCTCGAACAGGAAGATGTCGAACGACGCCGCGGCGAGCACCGGCATGCGGTCCTCGGCGGTGAAGCCGAACACCTCCTGCGCCGCCGCCAGGGTGTGCGCCAGGCTGCCGTGCTCCACCATCACCGCCTTCGGCCGCCCCGTCGTGCCCGAGGTGAAGATCAGGTAGGCCAGATCCCGCGCCGTAGCCACCCCGGGCGCTGCCTCCGCTCGCTGCGGCGCAGCCGCGGGTGCTCCCGCAGGCGCTTCCGCGCCGTCCTGCCCGTCCGCCTCGATCCAGGCCACGGGCGCACCGGCGAGCGGCAGCTTTTCCAGCAGCACTGCGAGCGCGGGCTGCGCCACCAGCACCGCCCCGGCGCCGAGCGCGTCCTCGACGAGCAGCGCCAGGCGCGCCGGCGGCTGCCGGGGATCGAGCGGCACCGCCACCCCTCCCGCCCGCCAGATCGCCAGCAGACCCACCACCAGGCCGAATGACCGCTCGGCCAGCAGACCCACCCGCATCTCCGCTCCCGGCACCGCATCTGTTGTCGCTCCCGCGCCCGCTTCGACATCCGCAGCCGCTCTTGCTCCCGCTCCTACATCCGCTCCTGCTTCTGCCCCCGCTTCAACGTCCGCTGCCGCTCCAGCCCCCTCCCCTACGTCCGGCGCCGCTCCGGCCCACGCCTCTACGTCCCTTGCCGCTCCGGCCTCCGCTCTCCTAGCTGCTCGGGCTCCCGCTCCGCTGCCGAGACCGCGCAGGCGCCGCGCCAGCCGCTCCACCCGCCGGTCGAGCTCGCCCCAGGTCAGGGCCTCTTCGCCGTGGATCAGCGCCACCGCCTGCGGCCTCCGCGCCGCCCGCGCGGCCAGCCGCGCCGGGACGGTCGCCGCCGGCGCCGTGCCCGCGACCCTTCGCCACTCGACGAGCAGCTGCTGGCTCTCCGCGGCGCTGAGCAGCGCCAGCTCCGACAGGCGCCGCTCGGGGCCCGCCGCCGCCGAGCGCAGCACCGCCTCCAGCTGCCCGGCGAGCCGGGCGACCGTCGCCCGGTCGAACAGGTCGGCGTCGTAGCCCCAGGACCCCGTGAGCCCGGCGGGAGCTTCCGCCAGCGCCAGCTCCAGGTCGAACTTGGCCGTCCGGTCCTCCAGCGCCAGCGGCGAGAGCCGCAGGCCGGGCAGCTCGACCGCCTCCATGGGTACGTTCTGCAAGGCGAGGAAAACCTGGAAGAGCGGCGTGGCGTCCAGACGGCGCTGCGGCGCGAGCTCCTCGACCAGCTTCTCGAACGGCAGCTCCTGGTGGGCGTGGCCGGCGAGCGCCGCGCCGCGCACCGCGGCCAGGTGCGCGCCGAACGGCGGGTCGGCGGACAGGTCGCCGCGCATCACCAGGGTGTTGACGAAAAAGCCGATCAGCTCTTCCGTTTCCCGCCGCGTGCGGCCGGCGATCGGCGTGCCCACGCACACCTCCGGCGCATCCGCGAGCCGGGCAAGCAGGCCCTGGAACGCCGCCAGCAGCACCATGAAGAGCGTCGCCGACCGCTGCCGCGCCAGCCGGACGAGCGCGGCGGTCAGCTCCAGGCCGAGCGCCGCCGGCAGCGATCCACCCCTGCCACGCCGCACGGCCGGCCGCGGCCGGTCGGCGGGTAGCTCGATCAGCCCGGGCGCTCCGGCGAGGCGGCCGCGCCAGTACTCAAGCTCCCCGGCCAGCACCGCTCCGGCGAGGCGGTTCCGCTGCCACCCGGCAAAGTCGGCATACTGCACCGGCAGGCCGGCCAGGGGCGACGGCAGGCCGCGGGCGAACGCCGTGTAGAGGGCCGTCACCTCCCGCACCAGCACTCCCAGCGACCAGCCGTCGCTCACGATGTGATGAAGCGCGAGCAGCAGCGCGTGCTCCCTTTCGCCCAGCCGCCAGAGCCGCACCCGCAGCAGCGGCCCGCGCTCCAGGTCGAACGGCCGGCGCGCCTCCGCCGTCATCCATTCGATCGCCTCCCGCCGCCGCAGCGCCGGAGGAATCGCCGTCAGATCGATCAGCCCCATCGCCGGGCCGGCCGGCGGCAGGACCACCTGGCGCGCACCGCCTGCTTCGCCGCGGAAGACCGTGCGCAGAGTCTCGTGCCGCCGCACGACCTCCCCGAGCACCCGCCGCAGCAGCGCGGCCGAGAGGTCCCCCTCGATCCGCAGGGCGACCGGCATGTTGTAGAGGGCGCCGCCCTCCAGCTGATCGATGAACCACAGCCGCTCCTGCGCGAACGACAGCGGCAGGCCGGCGCCATCTGTCCGCGGCAAGGGGACGATGGGCGGAGCCGGAGCCGTCTCCTCCTGCCGCAGCCGGGCGATCTCCCGCGCCAGGCCGGCGACCGTCGACTGCTCGAACACCGTCCGCAGCGGCATCTCGACGCCGAACGTCGCCCGCACCCGCGAGACCAAGCGCGTGGCCACCAGCGAATGGCCCCCCAGGGCAAAGAAGTCGGTGTCCGCTCCGATCCCGGCGATGCCGGCGCCCTGAGCATGGGCCGTCACCGGCCGGACCGATCCCTCGGGTGCCCGACCGGCGCCGAGCCCCTCCCTCTCTTCGCGGCCGGCAGCGGCTGCCGCCTGAGCCGTCGATGCTCGTCCAGCCGTGGAAACCTCTCCCGCACTCGCCTCGGCTGCGGCCGGCAGGATGCCGAGGGCCTCGGCGAAGAGGCCGGCCAGGATCTCCTCGGTCGGGCTGAGCGCCCGCGACGTCTGCGCCGCGGGCGCCTCGGCCCCGGGCGGCGCCGGCCCGTGCTCCGCCAGCCACCTCCGGTCCACCTTGCCGCTCGGGGTGATCGGCAGCGCCGCCAACGCCACCACGTGCGCCGGCACCATGTAGGCCGGAAGCCGGCCGCCCAGCTTTTCGCGCAACGCTCCGGCCGAAGGCTGAGCGCCGGCCTGCGGCACCACGTAGGCCACCAGCCCCCTCCCACCCGGCAGGCCGTCGCGCAGCACCACCACCGCCTCGGCCACGTCCGGCAGGCCGAGCAGCGCCTGCTCGATCTCTCCCGGCTCGATGCGGAAGCCGCGCAGCTTCACCTGATGATCGATCCGCCCCAGGAACTCGATCACGCCGTCCGGCCGCTGCCGCCCCAGGTCGCCCGTCCGGTACAGCCGACCGCCCACTCCGCCGGGCATGCCGGAGAGGCCGAGCATGCCGGAGGGGCCACGCGTACCGGACGGGCTGGGCATGCCGGACGGGTTGGGCATGCCGGAGGCAAGGGGCTTGTCGGACGGGCCAGCAAAGCCGGAGGGGCCGCGCAGGCCGGATGGGCCGAACGTCTCGAAGGGACCGAAGGGGCCGAACGGGTCGGGCACGAAGGCTGCCGCGGTCAGCGCCGGCGCGCCGAGATAGCCGCGGGCCAGGCCGGCGCCGCCGATCACCAGCTCCCCGGGCACCCCCGGCGGCACGGGCTCCAGGGCGCGGTCCACGACGTGCACGCGGGCGCCGCGCAGCGGCCGTCCCAGCGGCAGGTCCGCCGCCGCATCCCACGGCGGCTCCCCCACCCCGCTCAGGCGGTAGCAGGTGGCGATCACCGTCGTCTCGGTCGGCCCGTAGCCGTTGTAGAGCGCGATGGCCGGCGCCTGCCGCTGCCAGGCGGCGACGCGGTCCGGCCGCGCCTTCTCGCCGCCGATCGACACCAGCCGCAGCGACGG
>JASLEW010000220.1 GCA_030150965.1 Thermoanaerobaculia bacterium
AACTCGATGATCGTCATGCGTGCCTCCAGACTCAGCTTTGGCGCCATGCACGACCCTCCCTCGCGGAAGGATCGCTCAGGGCTCACCAGGTCGTAAGACTTGGTGTCGCCTTAGCTCGAGTCTGGCAGGTCGCGCTACAGCGCGTGATAGGGGCGATTCGCGCGTGGCATTCGGGCAAGCTATTGATCCTCTGGGCATGGGGCGCCGGCCTTGCAGCCTTCCTGCTCGTGGACTTTCTGCGCGGCGATCCCGGCGAGGCGCTGTTGCGCCACCTGGTCGCGCTCTGCTCCGCGGGTGCCGTTCTTCTGGCGCTCTCCGCACTGACGTGGATCTGGCTGGGCGGGCGAGAGCGCGGCGCCGAATCGAGAACCCGCCCGCGGCCTGGTCCGGCAGCCGGCGGCGCTGAGGATTCGTAGGCACCTCCTCTCGGCTGCCGGCCGGTCGACAACGCTGACCGGCAGGGGCACCATTGGTGCGCGCCGGCGCGGTGGAGAGGCCCCGAATTCGCCGTTCGAGCACGTACCCTCCGCCTCGATGAAGGCCTGCGATCCGAAGACCCAGCTCCGGCCGGTCGCCAAGCCCGAGCGGCGAGGCCTGCCCGAGCCAGCGCCAGCTCGGCCATGCGGCAGAGTGATACTCACGAAAAGACTCGGCTGGACCTGCGCCGCATCCTGGGCGCCCCGCTTTCGTCCCGCCGGCAGAGCCGAGGGGGGACGGCGAGCGCCGTCGCCTCAAGGTTCGGTCAGCATTCGAGTCTTCCTATGCTTTAACCGGGAGGGGAGCTGGGACGAGGCGTGCGCAGCTCGAAGTTGGCGAAATCGAACTCCCCACGCCCAACAGCAAGCCCCACCCAACCCGAGTCGAAGATGGACTCAAACCGGTCCGCCTCCTCACCATTAAGGAATACAAACACTTGAGCTCCCTTGACCACAACGGCCAAGGTATTGACCTGATTCAGAGGGCGCAGACCAGGAGCCGACGATCTTAGCAAGAGCCGCCAAGATTTCTTCTCCTGCAACCATCGTTCATAGAATGCTCCATGGAGCTGTACGGCGTAACAATTCGCGACGGCAGCCGTGTCTTCAGTAAGACGAAACTCGATGCCTCCCTCGCTAAACTCAGAAGTTTTCAGCCCTTTCATGTCAACCGTCACGTAGAAGTCACCGCTGACTTCGCGGGCTTCGGCAAGGTTCCGGGACTGCGCATCCGGCGAGCTGGCGAGGACGAGGTGACCTGGCGCCGGCACGGAGGTCGATTCGCCATTGCTGTTTTTCATTGGCCTCCATCCTCTAGAGACACTTGCCAGAGAGCTGAAGTCATCGGCAAAAAGGACCGGCCAGGATCGACCTTCGGCTAGTGGCGATGGCGAGGCGGTAGTTGTTGGCGCATCGCCGGTCGTCACGGACTCCGCCGCCGCGGTCGTCAAGCTATCGCCCGAGGTCACGGGCCCTGGAGCCGCGGTTTTCTCCACCGCTGTATCTTCGGATTCCTCCTTCTTGTTGTTGTGGTATTGAGACAACACCCCTACAAGCACGAGCGACGCTACAAACAACACCGCCCCAAATTTCCATGGCCACGTTCTTATTCTTGACGGAGGCTTTGACGCCAGCCGGCCTTGTTGCAGGAGATATTGAGTGAAGCCAGGCTCCTGAGTCCCCTGCACGGCCGGTTTGCTTGACTCGTCGCCGAGCTGTTCAGCAGCCACTGCAGGGTCAGCTTGGCGACCCAACTCGGACGGGCTTGTGGGGGCACCGCGGTGTGACGAAGAAACGACAGGAACTGCGGACACCTCGGGAGTGACGCGGCGGATCTCGCCTTGCGGCGTGTGTCCGGCCGCGTTGCCGGCGGCTTCGACGAAGGCCCTGCTTCGGCTCGGCGTCGAGGATTGCGCTTCGATCGTTGGCAGAGGGGGCTGATCGGCGCTGCGGCGCGGCAGATCTTGCGGTGGCAGCGTCAGCGTGGCGGCCTCCACGGGCTCCGCCTTGGCCTCCTGAGGGGGCGGCGGCGACGACGCATTTCTGCTCTCGCTGGGCATCGCGGGCTCCAGCGCCAGAGCAGCAGCCTTTGCGATCTGCCGGCTGTCATCTTCCAACAAGGCTCTGAGGGCTGTCCGCGCTGCCTCCGCGAGTGCACGATTGGAGCCCGTCACGAGGCGAGCGAGCTCCTTGACGGCTGAAAGGCGTGTTGGAACCCACTGGCTCGTCGAGGCATCCACGAGCTCGGCAGGTAGCTTTGCCGGCTTCGGAGCTGGGTTCCGCGTGAGGAAAAGGTTCCCTTCCGTGACGCCAATCTTCAGTGGATGTTGAAAGGGCGGCGTCCTTCTCAGCTCTTCGTAGACGTATTGATAAAGCTCGTCGACGGAGACGAGCCCGTCCTGATCGCGGTCGGCGTCACCGGTCTTGAGCGCGTTGACCAGGGTGCTGGTGAAACGCGAGCGAGCCTGGCCGCTTGCCGTCTCGCCGCGGTCCTCGAAGGCGAGCTGCATGGCATCGGAAGCCGTCAGCACGATGCGGCCCTTGCCCTCGAAGCGCGACTCGCTGTCGACCGTGTTGCCACCCTTGCCGACCAGGTCGCGCGGGAACGCGCCACTGTAGCAGCAGTCCAGGAGGAGAACCTGGCGGCGGGAGCGGCAGCGGCGCATCGCGTCGTTCACGAAGGACGAGTTGACGGCCGTGGTGCGGCGCAGCTGGTTGTGGACGAGTTTCGTGTTCTTGCCGGCGAAGTAGAGGTTCCCCTCCTCG
Organism: Thermoanaerobaculia bacterium; assembly: GCA_030150965.1. Classification (GTDB taxonomy): domain Bacteria; phylum Acidobacteriota; class Thermoanaerobaculia; order Multivoradales; family UBA5704; genus JASLEW01. The sequence continues at coordinate 2,742 of JASLEW010000220.1, forward strand.
TCCTTGATGCCGTGGCCGGAGAAGTAGAGCAGGATCAGGTCGTCAGGGTGGCGATCGGACAAGAACTCCTCGATGGTGGCGGCGATCACATCGGCGGTCTCATCGAACAGAGTCTTCACCGCGAAGCCGCCAAGGGCGGGGTCGGCCAGGAGGGCGGCGAGGGCAGCGGCATCTTCCGCCGGGGCGCTGAGCTGACCCAACACCGGGTCGGTATAGGCGCAGATGGCGATGATCAGAGCACTTCGGTCTTCGCTCATCGCGCCGAGTGTTCCTTCTCGTGGCGCTTCAGCCAGGCCGTGATCAAGCGGTGCTGCTCCTCGGACGAGAGGCCGGTCACCCGCAGTTTGTCCTTCCCGATGGTGGCTGTCACGCTGCGCTTCTGGTCGCCGCTCAGCCAGACGCGCAGGGCAGCGATGACGCTCGTGAGGACGCCGCCCGAGGCGCTGAGGGTCAGGAGAAGCTGTGTCCAGTCGAGGCCAGCGCCTTTGGCGCCGGCGGCCTCAGTGCCCAGCGGCGGAAAGGCCACGCGCTCGACGTCGAGGTTCAAGAGGGTGTCGCGCAGGCGGCGAGTCGCGGCAGCGGCCTCCTCCGCGTCCAGGTCGGGCTCGAGGTTCAGCTCGATCTGCAGATCCAATCGATCGTCCGGCATTTGGAGCGCTCCGTGTGGTCGAGATCTGGGGTCGGTGCGATCGCAGACCTGCAAGGGCGCAGGTCTTGCGCTTGGCCGGCGGGGGGCCGCCCGGGCCAACGACCGTTAAGGCCTGACGGTCGCTTCTGTCCCCAGATCTCACCGGGATTCTATCGCAGATTCCAAGGTGCTACGTCCAGAAGAAAGGCGGAAGCCGGTGGGAAGGGGCGTGCAAGTCATGCCGCCCCACTTCCGCCCTTGACATAGTCGTCGTTGACAACGACTATTCACGACATGATCTCCGACCGGAGCGTGGCGGGCTCGTCCACTGGCGCTGAGGAGGCCGCCCGCCACTACCGCGAGTCGCTGGGCCGCGCGCTGGGGCCGGAGATCATGGCCGCTCTGGGGGACCGCGACGTCACCGAGGTGTATGTCAACCCCGGGGGACGGCTGCATCTGGATACCCGGTCGCGGGGGCGGGTCGCCACCTCGACGCAGGTGCCGGCCGAGAAGGTCACCCGGTTCCTCAACCACGTGGCTTCGAGGGTGCCCAGCGTGCTCAATGCCTCGCATGCTCTGCTGCAGGCGGAGCTGCCGGGCGGGGAGCCGTTCTGGGGGGCACGGCTGCAGGGGATGGTGCCGCCGAACGTGCCGGGGCCGGCTTTCAACATCCGCAAGCCTCCTTCGGTGGTGTACTCGCTCGACGACTATGTGCGGGCGGGGGTGCTGGGGGCGGGGCAGCGGCGGGTGCTGGGGGCGGCGGTGGCGGGGCGGCGGAACGTGCTGGTGGCCGGGGGGACGGCCTCGGGGAAGACGACGCTGGTCAATGGGTTGCTGCTGGAGATCACGACGGTGTGCCCCGGGGACCGGATCGTGATCCTGGAGGATACGGTCGAGCTGCAGTGCGCGGCGGTGGATTGCCTGGCGCTGCGGACGTCCGATGCTGTCGGGCTGCGGCAGCTGGTGAAGGTCGCGTTGCGCACCTCCCCCGACCGGATCGTGGTCGGCGAGGTGCGGGACGAGGCGGCGCTGGAGCTGCTGGACGCCTGGCAGACGGGGCATCCGGGGGGCGTGGCGACGGTGCATGCCAACGACCCGCTGTCGGCTTTGCATCGGCTGGACCGGCTGGCGCAGCGGGCGGGCTGCGGGCCGCAGGCGGAGCTGGTGGCCGATGCCATCCACGTCGTGGTCATGATCGCCGGCGGCAGCTCGGGGCGCCGGGTGACGCAGGTGGCCGAGGTGCTCGGCCGCACGGGAGAACGCTATGAGCTCTCGCCTCCGGTGGTGGACTGAGGCGGCCGTGCGCGAGCGGAAACCGCACGCCGCCGGCCGCCGTGCCAAGCGCGACGATCCGGGGGGCCGCGGGTCCGGCTTCTCCGCCGGCGGCCGCTCCACGGCCGCCGGTTGCGGCGCGCCCGCGCCGGCCCCGGATCGGGCTTCCGGCCGCCGCGGCGGCGGCTTCCTCCGTCCCCTCGTCGTTGCCCTCGCCCTGGGGGCCGCCGGTGCCGGCGCCGCGCAGGCCGGCACCGGCGGCTCCGATCTGCCCTGGAATCACCCGCTGCAGGTGGTGGTGGACAACCTGACCGGGCCGACGGCGAAGACCGTGGCGGCGCTGGCGTTCGTCCTCGGCGGGGCGATGTGGATGTTCACCAGCCACGAGCAGGGGGCGAAGCGGTTCGGCCAGGCGCTGTTCGGCGTGGCGATCGTGCTCGGCGCCGTGAACCTGGTCGATGCGCTGGGGTTCCAGGGGGCGCTGTTCTGATGGCCATGTGGTGTCGTTCAACGCCGCACGCGCGCGAGGTGGCCCGATGACCGGCACCAGACGCCAGCGCTGAGACCCGGCCGCCGCCGCAGGCTCCTCCCCGGACTGGTGCGGTTCCCGCGGCCCTCGTCTCCTCATCTCAAAGAACTGATCGAAGGCGCGCGACCGATCGCGCTGCCGGCGGCGCCACCCGCGCTGGGCCGGCCGGCCGATCGGAGGGCGCAACCGCAGGGTTTTTTCGGACCCGGAAGGGTCCGCAGGAGGAGGTCCTGTCTCATGCAGGCGCGGCGCGCTCCGCTTCATCCCTCGCTCTGCCGGCCGGTGCTGTATGCCGGCGTGGCGCCGGAGATCCTGTTCTTCGAGGTGTCGGTGGTGTTCCTGCTGCTGTTCGAGGTGGGGCTGCATCTGGTCACGGTCGGGGTGTCGCTGGCGTATGCGCTGGCGTTCCATCCGTTCGCCGCGTTCCTGTGCAACCGCGATCCGCTGATCGCGCAGCTGTACGTGCGCAGCCTGCGCGGCGCGGATCACTACGTGCCGGCGCCGCGGCTCCGGGCGCGGGTGGCGCCCGCCGATCCGGCGCTGCCGGGCGGGGCTTGAGGCGATGGCCCTGCCGGGAGGCTGCTGAGGCCATGGCCGCGATCGAGGCATTGGCCGCGTTCGCCGCCGGGACGTGCGCGCCGGCGCTTTTCGAGCGGCTGCGGGAGCACCGGCGGGAGCCGGCGGGGCTGCCGGACCTGCTGGGGTGGCTGCACCTGGTGGCTCCCGGAACGGTGTTGCAGAAGAGCGGGTCGTTCCTGACCGGGTGGAGCTACCGCGGGCCGGACCTGGCGGCGGCGACGGCCGAGGAGCTGGAGGCGCTGGCGGCGCAGCTCAACGATGCGCTGCTGCCCTACGGCGACGGCTGGATGTTCCATGTCGATTTCGTGCGGCGGCCGGCGTCGGGGTATGCGCCGCGCGGGGCGTTCCCCGACGCGGTGACGCGCTGGATCGACGAGGAGCGGCGGGCGGCCTACGAGGCCGGGCGCCCTGGCGGTGCCGGCGCCGCGGGCTCCGCTGGCTCTGCTGGCGCCGCCGGCTCTGCTGGCGCCGACAAGCGCGGCCATTTCGTCAGCGAGTCGTTCCTGGTCGCGACCTACCTGCCGCCGCGGGAGGTGTACTCGCGGGTGGCGGCGCTGTTCGTCGTCGGGCGGGGTGGGCGGGGTGGGCGGGAGCGGGCGCGGTCGGCGTGGGCGGCGCTGCACGAGCGGTTCGAGGAGGAGGCGGCGCAGCTGGAGCGGCGGCTGTCGGGGCATCTCAAGGTGGCGCGGCTGGACTCGCGCGGGCTGCTGACCCACCTCCACGGCTGCCTCACCGGCCTCGATCACCCGGTCGCCGCGCCGCCCACGGGCACGTATCTCGATTCGCTGCTCGCCGACCGGCCGCTGGCCGGCGGCTGGGCGCCGCGGATCGGCTCGCTCCACCTGCGGCTGGTGGCGGTGCACGGGTTCCCGCAGGCGTCGTTTCCCGGCATGCTCGATTTTCTCGGCGGGCTCGGCTTCCCCTTCCGCGCCTCGCACCGGATCGTGGCGCTGTCGCAGCCGACGGCGGCGCGGCAGATCGCGCGGCTGCGGCTCGCCTGGTTCAAGCGGCGGCGCGGCGCGGCGTCGTGGCTGCGCGAGATGACCGCGGGCGGCGAGGCGGCGGCGGGCGGGGCGCGGGAGCGCGACGACGAGCTGTTCCTCGACCAGGACGCGGCGGGGATGGCGAGGGACGCCGCCGCCGCGGTGGCGGAGAACGCCTCGGGGCGGGTGCGCTTCTGCCTGTACACGCCGGTGGTGGTGGTGGCGGACGCGGACGCGGCGCGCGCCGACGAGCGGGCGGGCGAGGTGCTCAAGGCGCTCAACGACCGCGGGTTCACCGCGCGGGTCGAGGACATCAACGCGCTGGAGGCGTTCTGCGGCACGCTGCCCGGCAACGGGTTCGCCAATCTGCGGCGGCCGCTGGTGTCGACGCGGAATCTGGCGGATCTGCTGCCGGTGACGTCGGTGTGGCCGGGGCTGGCGGAGAACCCGTCGCCGCTCTATCCACGGCACAGCCCGGCGCTGGTGTGGGCGGCGACGACCGGGGCGACGCCGTTCTGGCTCAATCTCCACGACGACGACGTCGGGCACACGCTGGTGGTGGGCGGCACCGGCGCCGGCAAGAGCACGCTGCTCAATCTGCTGATCGCTCAGTTTCTGCGCTACCCGCGGGCGCAGGTGTTCGGGTTCGACATCGGGTACTCGGGGTGGCTGCTGGCGCACGCGGCGGGGGCGCCGCATCTCGAGCTGGCGGTCGAGCCGGTGCGGCTGCAGCCGCTGGCCGGGATCGACCGGCCGGCGGAGCGGCTGTGGGCGCTGGAGTGGCTGGAGGTGGTGCTGGGGATCACCCGACCCGTGCGCAGTGGGTCAGACCCACTGCCAACCGGTGGACCTGTAGAGGCATCGGTGTGGTAGCGTCCCCACCACGAAAGGGGTGCTTGATGAAAAAGAAGCTCCAGAAGCCACTGACTCTTCGCCGTGAAACCCTCCTCGGCATGGGGAAGCCCGAGCTTCATGCCGTCAAAGGCGGCTCCGTCGACAGTTGCGGGACACCATTCCTGGAGCACCATTGCTGCGCAAATAACACCAGCACAACGACGCAGTAGTGTCCGCGCTTTTCTGATCAGCCGCTCGGCGATCGGCCCGGGGGACCGCCTGGCGCGGACTTCGACCCCCCGATAGGGTGTTTCGGGCGCCGGCCACACGGGAACGGAGCACTACCCGCCCAGCGAGGCTCGCCGGGATCCCGCCGCCGCTCGTGCAGCCGCTCAGCTCGCGCTGCGCGCCGCGCCCCCCAGCCATTCGCTCAGCCGCGCGTTGAGCTCCTGGCTGACCTGGCGCTTGTGGGCGTCGGCCAGGTGGACGTAGCGCAGTGAGACCCGCGGGTCGCGATGACCCAGCGCCTGCATGATCTCGGGCAGCGTCTTGCCCATCATCGCCAGGTAGGAGCCGTGGGTGTGCCGCAGGTCGTGCGGCCGGAGGTTCTCGATGCCGGCGCGCCTGAGCGCCGTCCGCCAGGCGCGCTTGGGGAAGCGGGCGGGCTGGTTGGCAGCGCCGGGAAAAATGTGGGGATCTCCGGCACGCAGGCCGGCCAGCCGGCGCTTGACCACCTCCAGGCCGATGCCGTCGAGGGGCACGAAGCGCGCCTGCTCGGTCTTGGCGCGCTCGGCCGGGATGGTGAAGCCGCTTTCGATCAGCCGGATGTCCTCTCCCCGCACCTCCAGCACCTCGCTCACCCGGCAGCCGGCCGAGAGCAGGAGCGTCACCAGGTCGAGGAGAACCTTGCTCTTCGACTTCGCGCAGGCCGCGAGAAGGCGCTCCAGCTCCGAGGACGCCTCGTCGCTCGGCCGCGAGAGAAACCGCACGCGTGCCTGCGGCTCCTTGAGGCGCTCGACCTTCCGCACCGGATTGTGATCGGTTGCCCGCACCTCCGGCTTGCACGCCCAGGTGAAGACCGCGGCGAGGGCGTTGAGGTAGCGGTTGACGGTGGCCGGGGCGCGCAGGCGCCTCCCGGGCGGGAGAGGGCCATAGGAGTGCCACGGGGTCGAGGTCGAGGCGGCGATCAGGGTCTAAGTTGTTGATTCTTTGGAGCCGGCACCCGGATTTGAACCGGGGACCCACAGTTTACAAGACTGTAGCTCTACCCCTGAGCTATGCCGGCGGGGAGCCGCGGGGCGGGCGGGGCCGCCCCGGGATGCTGAAGCCGGCTTCAGTCTAGCGGCGGCTCTGCGGGGGGCGCAAGCGCTGGCGCAGGGCCTCGTAGAGCACCGCGGCGGCGGCGGTGGACAGGTTGAGGGAGCCGAGGTGGCCGCGCATCGGGAGGCCGATCGTGGCGTCGCAGAGGGCGCGGGTGCGGGGGCGGAGGCCCTGCTGCTCGCCGCCGAAGCAGAGGAGGAGCTTGCCCGTCAGGTCCACGGACCAGGGGGGCTGGCCGGCGGGGTCGGTGCCGTAGGCCCAGAAGCCCTCCTTCTTCAGGGCCTCGATGGTGGCGGCGGAGTTGGTGATGCGCTCGATCGGCAGCCACTCGGTGGCGCCGGCGGCGGTCTTGGCCACCGCGGGGGTGATCGGGGCCGAGCCGCGGTCGCGGATGAGGACCCTGCCCACCCCGGCCCCCTCGCAGACGCGCAGGACGGCGCCAAGGTTTCGGGGGTCCTGCACGTCCTCCAGGAGCACCAGGAGGCTGGGGTCGCCCTCCAGCTCGTGCATGTCGGCGGCGGACCCGCCGGTGCCGTCCTCCGGCAACCTCGACGCCGCCCCCGACTGGCGACCGCCGGCCCCCCTCAGTGGGCCCGCGGCCTCCCCCACCCGCCGGCCCGCGGCCTGCTCCACCGGGCCGGCAGCGTCCCCTTCCCAGCTGGCCGCCTCTCCCGCCGGGCCGGGGACCTCCCCGGCCCGGCGTGCGGCATCCCTTTCAAGGCTGGCCGCCTCCCGGTTCCCGGCCACATCCTCCCCCTGCCCGGCGTCCTCCTTCAGCTCGGCGGCCAGGCCGTTGTGGGCCGGGCCGGCGCGGGCGGCCAGGGCGCGGTCGGGGACCACCTCGCAGGGAACGCGGTGGCGGCGGCAGAGATCCTCGATCTCCTGGCGACGGCGGCCCAGGCGGGTGGCGCTGACGAGGACCCGCGCGAGGCGGTGCGGCCGGTGGCGCAACGCCTCGCGGACGGGATGGTAGCCGTAGAGGAGCAGCGCCCTCACCTCTCCAGGATCTGCTGCTCCTTCTTCTCCAGGGCGGTGGCGATCTCGTGGATGTAGCGGTCGTGGAGCTTCTGGATCTCGTCCATGCCGCGATGCTCCTCGTCCTGGCTGACCTCCTTGTCCTTCTCCATCTTCTTGAGCTTGTCGTTGCCCTCGCGCCGCGCCTGGCGCACGCCGTTGCGCGCGTGCTCGGCCATGTCGTGGGCCTTCTTGACGATCTCCTTGCGCCGGTCCTCGGTCAGCTGCGGCACCGGGATGCGGATGATCTTGCCGTCGCTCGACGGATTGAGCCCCAGCTCGGCCTTCATGATCGCCCGCTCGATGGCGGCGATCTGGCTGGGATCGTAGGGCTGGGCGGTGATCATCGCGGCGTCGGCGACCGAGAGGTTGGCGAGCTGGTTGAGCGGCACCCGGCTGCCGTAGTAGTCGACCGTCACGCCCTCCAGCAGCGACAGCGAGGCGCGGCCGGTGCGCAGGTGCTTGAGCTCGTTGTGGAGATGGTCGACCGCGTGCTTCATGTGCGATTCGACTTCCTGGTAAAGCTCCTTGATCGGCATGGAAAAACCTCCTGGCGCAGGCTCAGGCTCGCACGACCGAGCCCACCTGCTCGCCGAGGACCACCCGGCGGATGTTGCCGGGCGTCATCAGATTGAAGATGGCGATGGGGATGCCGTTGTCGCGGCACAGGCTGATGGCCGCGGTGTCCATCACCCGCAGGTCCTTCTCCAGCACGTCCTGGTAGGTGACCTCGCGCAGCAGCACGGCGTCGGCGTGGCGCTCCGGATCGGCCGAGTAGAGCCCGTCCACCTTGGTGGCCTTGAGCAGGATGTCGGCGCGGATCTCGTTGGCGCGCAGCGCGGCGGCGCTGTCGGTGGTGAAGAACGGGTTGCCGGTACCGGCGGCGAAGATCACCACCCGCCCCTTCTCCAGGTGGCGGATGGCGCGGCGGCGGATGAACGGCTCCGCCACCTCGCGGATGTCGATCGCCGTCTGCACGCGGGTCGGCACGTCGCGCTTCTCCAGGGCGTCCTGGAGCGCCAGGGCGTTGATCACCGTCGCCAGCATCCCCATGTAGTCGCCGGTCACGCGGTCGATGCCGCGGTGGCTGGCGGCCAATCCACGGATGATATTACCGCCGCCCACCACGATCGCGGTCTCGACCCCCAGGGTGTGGATGTCGCGCACCTCGTCGGCGATGGCCGCCACCACCGGCTCATGGATGCCGAACGGCTGCGGCCCCATGAGCGCCTCGCCGGAGAGCTTGAGGAGCATGCGGCCGTAGACCGCATGCTCCCCGGGTTTGCCGGCCGCCTCGGTCACTTGGCCGCCCGCGCCACTTCGCCGGCGAAGTCGTCCTGGCGCTTCTCGATGCCCTCGCCCAGCTTGTAGCGGGCGAAGCGCCGCACCTGGATGTTCTCGCCGATGCGGCCGATGCGCTCGGCGATCATCTGGCCGACGGTGTGGTCGGGGTCCTTGACGAACGGCTGCTCGAGCAGCACGAACTCGGAGTAGTACTTCTCCAGCTTGCCCTCGACGATGCGCTCGACCACCGCCGGCGGCTTGCCCGAGGCGGCCGCCTGCTCGCGGAAGATGGCGCGCTCGCGCTCCAGCACCTCGGCGGTGACCTCCTCGCGCTGCACGAACCTGGGGTCCGCCGCCGCGATGTGCATGGCGACGTCGCGCAGCAGCTCCTGGAACGGCTCGGTGCGCGCCACGAAGTCGGTCTCGCAGTTGACCTCGACCAGCACGCCGATCTTGCCGCCGGCGTGGATGTAGGCGCCCACCGCGCCCTCGGCGGTGACGCGGCCGGCCTTCTTGGCCGCCGCCGCCAGGCCCTTCTTGCGCAGCACGTCCACCGCCTTCTCCATGTCGCCCTTGGCCTCGCCCAGGGCGGTCTTGCAATCCATCATCGGAGCGCCGGTGCGCTCGCGGAGCTGTTTGACCATCTGCGCGGTGATTTCCATCTTCGTGCTCTCCTTGAGAACCGCAGCGGGCCGGCGCGGGTCGCGGACGACCCGGCGACGGCTCGCGGACAAAATAAAAGGTCAGATCGACGCGGGGTTCGACTGACCTCTGAGTGACGCGCCCCACCGCCTGCGGCGGCCGGCGCCCGATGGTGGTGCCGGCCTTGCTAGGCTGGGGCCGCGTTACCCGCCTGGGCCGCCGCGGCGTCCTTGTCGAACACCGGCGCCAGCGACTTGCCCTGCGCGGTCGGGTCCTTCTTCTGCGCCAGGACGTTCTCCTCCAGCTGGTGCGAGCCCTCGAGGTAGGCGTCGGCGATGCGCGAGGCGAACAGCCGGATGGCGCGGATGGCGTCGTCGTTGCCCGGGATGATGTAGTCGATCAGCTCCGGGTCGCAGTTGGTGTCGACCATGGCGATCACCGGGATGCCCAGCTTGTTGGCCTCGGCGACCGCGATGTACTCCTTCTTCGGATCGACCACGAAGAGCGCGTCCGGCAGGTCGTCCATGTCGCGGATGCCCTCCAGGTTCTTGGCCATCCGCTCGCGCTCGCGCTCCAGGCGCAGCCGCTCCTTCTTGGTCAGCGGGCTGTTCTCGTCGCCGAGCCGCGCCTCGATGTCCTTGAGCCGCTCGATCGAGGTGCGCAGGGTCACGAAGTTGGTGAGCGTGCCGCCCAGCCAGCGGTTGGTGACCGAGAACTCGCCGCAGCGCTTCGCCTCCTCGGCCACCGCCTCCTGCGCCTGGCGCTTGGTGCCGACGAACAGGATGCGCTTGCCGGCCGCGCCCAGGTCGCGCACGAAGCCCGCCACCTGCTCGAACAGCTTGAGCGTCTTCTGCAAATCGATGATGTAGATCCCGTTGCGCTTGCCGAAGATATAGGGCTTCATCTTCGGGTTCCAGCGCCGGGTCTGGTGGCCGAAATGGACTCCGGCCTCCAACAGCTCCTTCATGGTGACTTCTACCAAGCCAGGTCTCCTTCGTGGTCAGCGCTCAAAAGCTTGCCGGGCATCGCGGCTGACGGCGGCCGGGCGGGCCGGCCGCAGCGTCGGGGTCGGCATCGGCATCAACGCTTGCTGAACTGGAAGCGCGCGCGGGCGCCCTTCTGGCCGTACTTCTTGCGTTCCTTCTTGCGCGGGTCGCGGGTCAGCAGGCCGGCCGACTTGAGGCGGTCGCGCAGCTCGCCGTTGAACTCCAAAAGGGCGCGCGAGATGCCGTGGCGGATGGCCCCGGCCTGGCCGGCGCTGCCGCCGCCCTCGACGGTGGCGACGATGTCGAACTTCTCGGCCGTCTCGGTCAACAGCAGCGGCTGCTTGATGACCATCTTCAGCACTTCGTTCGGAAAATAGTCGTCGAGCGGCCGGCCGTTGACCTGCACGGCGCCGGTGCCGGGACGCAGGAAGACGCGGGCCGCGGCGGTCTTGCGCCGGCCGGTACCGTAGTTCTGCAGTTGGCTCACTCTGCCGTCTCCTTGGGGGTCAGGGGGCTGGATGTGTCACTAGATGTTCGAGGCCACGTCGAGGCTCTTCGGCTGCTGCGCCTGGTGCGGATGGTCGGGGCCGGCGTAGACCTTGAGCTTGCGCAGCTGGTGCCGCCCGAGGCGGCTCTTGGGCAGCATCCCCCAAACGGCGCGCTCCACCAGCTGGGTGGGACGCCGCTGCCGGAGCTTGCCCGCCGCCTCGCGCTTCAACCCGCCGGGATAGCCGGTGTGGCGGAAGTAGACCTTGTCCTCTTCCTTCTTGCCGGTCAGCACCGCCTTCTCGGCGTTGATCACGATCACGAAGTCGCCGGTGTCCAGGTGCGTGGCGTAGGTCGGCTTGTGCTTGCCGGTCAGCAGCCGGGCGGCGAGCGACGAGAGGCGGCCGAGCGGCACCCCCGCGGCATCCAGGACGTGCCAGCCGTGCTCGATCTCGGCCAGCTTCGGGCTGTAGGTCTTCTTCATCGACAGATCTCCGTCCCCTTCATCTCAGCCAGCTCACCCGTTCACCCGTCACCAGCTCACCCGTTCAACCCGGGGCCCGCGGTTATCAGAGCCGTCAGGACCACCGTAGCCATCGGGGCTGTCAGCGCCACCAGGCCGTCGGCGGCCGCCTGCGCCATCGGGCCAGACCGACCGGGGGCCACCTGCCACGGCGACCGCCGGGACCGCTCGGCGCCGCTGGACACCGTGCCGCGGCATCGCACGCGCACGGCACTCGCCGATCTAGGCAATTTCGGCAGTCTGGGAGCCTGCGACTCGCACCCTGCGCCCGCTGCACTCTCGGAGGCGGTTGGCGGCCCACACCCAACCCGCCCCTGCGGCGCAAGGGACCCCGAATAATAGGCGGTGGCCGGCTCCCTGTCAACTGCCGGTAGACTGGCGCGCATGCCGGATGCCCCGCTGCCGACCCTCGCCGCCGCCGGTGCCGCAGGACCGGACGGCTGCGGCAGCGCCCGGAAAGCGGCGGCGGCGAGCGGTATCGGAGCGGGAGTGGGAGGGGGAGGGGGGGCCGGCGGGGGAGGCGGCGCAGGCGGAGGGGCGGGAGCAGGGCGACCGGGGAGCGGGGATGGCGCGGCGGACGTGGCGCGGCTCGACAAGTCGAGCGGCACCATCCGCGACATGTTCGGTCAGGTCGCCCGGCGCTACGACCTGCTCAACCATCTCCTCTCGGGGGGGTTCGACCTGCTGTGGCGGCGGCGCGCGGCGGCGGCGCTCGCCCCGCCGGCGGCACCGCCAGGATCGGCGGTGTCGCCGGTCGTGCCCGGCGCGCGGGTGCTCGACCTCTGCGCCGGCACCGGCGATCAGGCGGTCACCCTTTGGCAGCGGCGCGGCGCGCGGG
>JASLEW010000221.1 GCA_030150965.1 Thermoanaerobaculia bacterium
GCCCCTCGGCCGCCTGCACACGCTCTTCCAGCCCGACGAGCCGGACCCGGCCGAGGCTGCCGCCTGGCGGCGGCGCCATGCGCGCCTGCTGCGCCTGCCCGGGCCGGAGGAGGGCGGCCCGTGCAAGGGGACGCCCTGAGACGGTGTGCAAGCAGAAGCAGCCCGGCCTCGGCGGCTCCATGCCGGCGGGGGAGCCTGCAGCGGACAGGCTCCAGGCTCGGCGCGGCGTGGGACTTCCCGGGGCCGAGCCTGCAGCAGGCGCGGACCGTTGCACGGCGCGGCGCTTCCTGGCGTCGATTCCGTGCCGTGCGCCACCCGTCAGGGGCGCTTCACCGGCAGGTTCTGCGGATCGAGCCCGCGCCGCTTCCAGAGCTCGCGGAAGTTCGCCTCCTCCCAGATCTCCCGCTGACGCTGCTCATCCTCGATCGTGCGATGGCGGTAGACGCCGGGAGGGAAATGCTGCGGGCAGGTGAGAGCGGCGAAGCGCCAGACCCTCTCGATCGCCTGCCAGAGCCGCGGGTCGCCCGGCTCGTACCAGAGCGTATCTTCCATCTCCTGGAGGTTGCGGAACTTGCGAAGTGGCATCAGCTCTCGCTCAGGCCGAAGCGGCGGCGGAGGGCCTCGGCGTCGCCTCGATCCTTTGCCCTGATCGTGTCACGTTTCATGTGGTACAGGGTCTTGGGAGAGGCGACCGGCACTCTCAACCCTCCAAGCTCGACTTCGATCGCCTCCAGGTCCTTGAACTGAAATGCCTCGCCGAGCCGGGTCAGGATGTCGAGGTGGAAGTCGCCAGTGGGAGGCACGTACTGGACCGCGGGATAGTCTCCCAGCAGGTCCTCGAGCGAGATCTCTTCGATCGCCGGATCTGCGAAAACCGATCGCAGAGCAGCCTTGACGCGCTCGATGTTCTCCGCCGTGGGCTCGACGAAAAGATCAAGATCCTCGGTGGCCCGAGCCAGGCCGACGAGGTTCAAGGCCACCGCCCCGAAGACGACGTAGCTGACACCTTCGCGCTCGAAAGCCGCAAAGACCTGCTTGGCGACCTCGAGATCCATCATTGTCGTTGGCCTCTCACAACCCTGCGACGCCGGGCGAAAAGCGACTGTATCATCGGTGCTCCGATGGTGCGTGGTATAACGAGCGGGCGCGAGAGGAGAGCCCCATGTCCCAAGACACCGTCCCGTCCGCCTCGCCCGCCGCCCCTGGAGCGGCTGCCGCCGAGCCGCCGCCGGCGCGCCCGCCGGCGCCGCTGCGGCCGGAGAACCGCGCCTCGGCGCGCGAGGAGATCGGGCCGCGCGCCGACACGGTGTGGACCCACGCGCTGGCCGGGGCCGCCGCCAGGGATTCCAGGGGTTCCAACGGCGGCGCGGGCGGCAACGGCTTTCACGAGCCGCTGACCGTCACCCGGCGCGAGGAGCTGCGCGGCAGGCAGGGGCGGATCGCCATCGTGGACGGCTGCCGCACGCCGTTCATCAAGGCCGGCACGCTGTTCCAGGACATGGACGTGGTGGACCTGGCGGGCGCCGCCGTCGCCGAGCTGATCGAGCGCACCGCGATCGATACCGCGGAGATCGACCTCTCGGTCTTCGGCGTCGTGGTGCCGGCGCTGCATGCGCCGAACCTCGGGCGCGAGGTGGTGTTCCGCGCCTCGCTGCCGATGAGCGTGCCGGGGGTGACGGTGAACCTGGCCTGCGCCTCGTCGGCGCGCGCCATCACCTTCGTGGCGGAGGCGATGCTGGCCGGCGAGTGCGACGTGGCGCTGGCCGGCGGCGCCGAGTCGCTGAGCAACGTGCCGATCCAGTTCTCGCGCCGTGCCTCGCACGTGTTCATGGAGCTGAGCAAGGCGCGCACCATGAGCCAGCGGCTGGCGATCCTGAGCAAGCTGCGGCCCAAGGACCTGGCGCCGGTCGCGCCGGCCATCGCCGAGTACACGACCGGGCAGAGCATGGGCGAGTCGGCGGAGAAGATGGCGCAGGAGAACGACGTCTCGCGCCGCGCCCAGGACGAGATCGCCCTGCTGTCGCACCAGCGCGCCGCCGCCGCCGCCGCCGACGGGCGCCTCGGCCAGCAGATCGCGCCGGTCTTCCCGCCGCCGCGCTACGACAAGGCGGCCAGCCACGACAACGGCATCCGCGCCGACAGCTCGCTCGCAGCGCTGGGCAAGCTGCGGCCGGTCTTCGACCGCCGCTACGGCACCCTCACCGCCGGCAACTCGAGCCCGCTGACCGACGGCGGCTCCGCCGTCCTGATGATGACCGAGGAGCGCGCCAGGGCGCTGGGCTACGCGCCGCTGGGCTACCTGCGCTCCTACGCCTACGCCGCGGTGAACCCGCGCGAGCAGCTGCTCCAGGGGCCGGCCTACGCCGCCCCGGCGGCGCTCGACGCCGCCGGCGTCAAGCTCTCGGACATCGACCTGGTCGAGATGCACGAGGCGTTCGCGGCGCAGATCCTCTCCAACATGAAGGCCTTCGCCTCGCCGCGCTTCGCCCGCGAGGAGCTGGGCCGCAGCGCGCCGATGGGCGAGATCGACCTCGACCGCTTCAACGTCACCGGCGGCTCGATCGCCATCGGCCATCCGTTCGGCGCCACCGGCGCGCGCGTCGTCCTGCAGCTGCTCGCCGAGCTGCGGCGGCGCGGCCGCAACCTCGGCCTGCTCACCATCTGCGCCGCCGGCGGCGTCGGCCTGGCGATGGTCGTCGAGCGCGAGTAGGACCGCGGCCCCGCGCGGGGTGATCTCCTGATGGCACGCGCTTTGCGGACTCTCCGACCGCTGCCCGGGCGGCGCCGTCGGGCCGCGCGGCCGGAAGGATCCGGCGCCAGGCGGGGCCCGCGCGCACGGGCGGCGTCGCCCTGACCCCCAAAGGAGGTTCCGGTGCAACACGCTGCGATCTCGACGATCCCCTCCGCCCCTCCGCCACAGTCGCCCGCCGAGCCGGTGGACCACCGCCGCCGCCACCGCGGCGCCGATCGCCGCCGGCAGCGCCATCCGTGGACGGCCAAGCGCGTTGCCGCGGCGGTGGGCGGCGCGGCGTTGCTCGGCCTGGCCGGCCGCCGGCGCCACCATGGTCTGCTCGGCGCGGGCCTGGCGCTCGCCGGCGCGCCGCTGGTCTACCGCGGCCTCACCGGCCGCTGGCCGGCGCTCGCCGTCCGCCCCGCCGCGCCAACCCAGGTGGAGGCGGCGGTGACCATCGCGCGCCCCGCGGCCGACCTCTACGCCTTCTGGCGCAAGCTCGAGAACCTGCCGCGCTTCATGCACGGCGTCGACGCGGTGATCGAGAACGGCAGGCGCTCCCACTGGGTGGGGCACCTGCAGTTCGGCCTGCGGCCGCAGTGGGACGCCGAGATCGTCGAGGACCTGCCGGGCAGGCTCGTGTCGTGGCGCTCGATGCCCGGTGCACAGGTGCACAACGCCGGCGTGGTGCTGTTCGAGGAGCTGGGCGGCGCGGCGGCCGGCCGCGGCACCGTGGTGCGGGTCATCATCGACCTGGTGCCCAACGGCGCGGGCCTCGGGCGCGCGGTCGGCAGGGCGCTGCGCGCCTCCACCGAGCAGCAGGTGCGCGAGGACCTGCGGCGCTTCAAGTGCCTGATGGAGGCCGGCGAGGTGCCGTCCACCGCGGGCCAGCCGGCGGGCGAGCGCTCGGCGCTCGACCTGCACAACCCCTTCTGATCCGCATGGAGGTCGCCCGATGCAGGCTCTCTGCTGGAACGGCAAGCACGACGTCCGCCTGGAAACGGTCCCCGATCCCGCCATCCTCAACCCCCAGGACGCTCTCCTCCGCATCACCCTGACCGCCATCTGCGGCTCCGATCTGCATCTTTACGACGGCGCCATCCCGACGATGAAGAAGGGCGACATCCTCGGCCACGAGTTCATGGGCGAGGTGGTCGACGTCGGGCCGGGGGTCGAAAAGCTCAAGATCGGCCAGCGCGTCGTGGTGCCCTTCGCCATCGCCTGCGGCAAGTGCTCCTTCTGCCGGCAGGAGCTGACCTCGCTCTGCGACAACTCGAACCCCAACGCCTGGATGGCCGAGCGGCTCTACGGCTACTCGCCCGCCGGCCTCTTCGGCTACTCCCACCTGCTGGGCGGCTACGCCGGCGGCCAGGCCGAGCTGGTGCGCGTGCCGTTCGCCGACGTGGGGCCGCTGCCGGTGCCCGACGAGGTCGGCGACGAGCAGGCGCTCTTCCTGTCGGACATCTTTCCCACCGGCTACATGGCGGCCGAGAACTGCAACATCCAGCCGGGCGACACCGTCGCCGTCTGGGGATGCGGGCCGGTCGGCCAGTTTGCCATCCAGAGCGCTTACCTGCTCGGCGCCGGGCGCGTGATCGCGATCGACCGGCTGGCCGAGCGGCTGCACCTGGCGCAGGAATGGGGCAACGCCGAGACCCTCGACTACGAGCAGACCGACGTGCTGGCGGCGCTGCGCGAGATGACCGGCGGCCGGGGCCCCGACTGCTGCATCGACGCGGTGGGCATGGAAGCGCACGGCACCACCGCCGATGCCCGCTACGACGCGGCGAAGCAGCTGCTGCGCCTGGAGACCGACCGCACGCACGCCCTGCGCCAGGCCATCCAGGCCTGCCGCAAGGGCGGCACCGTGTCGATCCCCGGCGTCTACGGCGGCGTCGCCGACAAGGTGCCGCTCGGCGCCGCCTTCGGCAAGGGGCTGACGCTCAGGATGGGGCAGACCAACGTGCACCGCTACATGCGGCCGCTGCTCGGGCTGATCCAGGCCGGCCGCATCGACCCGTCGCGCGTCATCAGCCACCGGCTGAAGCTGGGCGACGGGCCGGATGCCTACGCCACCTTCCAGCGCAAGGAGGACCGCTGCATCAAGGTCGTCCTGCGGCCTAACTGAGGCCGCGCCCGCCGGCGGGCGGTACCGGCGGGGATGGCGGGGGTGGAGGCGCCGCCCCCGCCGGCGGCTTGGCGGCTGGCGGCGGCGTTGCCGGCGCCGGCCCGGCCGGAGCGGCG
>JASLEW010000259.1 GCA_030150965.1 Thermoanaerobaculia bacterium
CCCGCGCGCCCCGGCCGCCGGCCGATGCCGCCGACGCCGCGCGCTCCGCCGTCTCCCGGGTGCGCGGCAGGATCTCCGCCACCCGTCCGTCCTCGATCCGCAGATCGAACGGCCCGTCCAGCCCCTGGCTGGGATCGATCAGACGGCCGCCGGCGATCAGCAGCCCCATCCCCCCCGGCGGTTCGGAGCGCGCGGAGGGTTCGGAACGAGCGGCGCGAGCGGACCGCTCGCCCCCCGGGGAGCGCCCGGGGCGCTCGGGGCGCTCGGGTCCTGGCGCGCCGCGCCGCGCCGCCATCTCAGGCCGTCTCCTCGTGCACGCCCGACAGCAGGTAGAGCACCGCCATGCGCACCGACACGCCGTGCGTCACCTGCTCCAGGATCACCGAGTAGGGGCCGTCGGCCACCTCGCTGGCGATCTCGACGCCGCGGTTCATCGGCCCGGGATGCATGATGATCACGTCCTCGGCGGCGCCCTTGAGCCGCTCGGTGGTCAGGCCGAAGAGCTGGAAGTACTCCTTGATCGAGGGCACCGCCATCCGCCCCTGGCGCTCCAGTTGGATGCGCAGCATCATGATGACGTCGGCGCCGCGCACCGCCTCGGCGAGCGTGTGCGCCACCCTCACCCCCAGCCGCTCGATCCCCGGAGGCATCAGCGTGTGCGGCCCGGCCACCGTCACCCTGGCGCCCATCTTGGTGAGCAGGTGGATGTTCGAGCGCACCACGCGGCTGTGCTCGATGTCGCCGACGATCGCCACCTTGAGGCCGGCGAGCCGCCCCTTGTGACGGCGGATGGTGAAGGCGTCGAGCAGCGCCTGCGTCGGATGCTCGTGCGCGCCGTCGCCGGCATTGATCACCCCGGCGCGGAGCCGGCGCGCCAGCAGGTGCGGCGCGCCGGCGTGGGCGTGGCGGATGACGATCAGGTCCGGCGCCATCGCCTCCAGGTTGAGCGCCGTGTCCACCAGGCTCTCGCCCTTCGACAGCGACGAGCCGGCGGCCGAGAAGTTGAGGTTGTCGGCCGACAGGCGCTTCTCGGCGATCTCGAAGCTCGACCGCGTGCGCGTCGAGGACTCGAAGAAGAGGTTCACCACCGTCTTGCCGCGCAGCGTCGGCACCTTCTTGATCGGCCGCTCGCCGACCTCGCGGAACGACTCGGCGGTGTCGAGGACGAGCTCGATCTCGCCCGGCGACAGCTCGGCGATGCCGAGCAGGTCCTCGCGCGTCCAGCGCACCGGCTGCCGCGGCTGCTGAGCGGCCGCCGCCATCAGCCCGCCCGGCGCGCCAGGATGCGCACCTGCTCGCGGCCCTTGTCGGTGGAGGGAAAGGCGACCTCGATCTCCTCGTCCTGCGAGGTGGGAACGGTCTTGCCCACGTAGTCGGCCTGGATGGGCAGCTCGCGGTGGCCGCGGTCGATCAGCACCGCCAGCTGCACCGAGCGCGGCCGGCCGTAATCGACCAGGTGATCGAGCGCCGCGCGTACCGTGCGCCCGGTGTAGAGCACGTCGTCGCACAGCACCACGATGCGGCCGTCGATCGGGCCGGGCAGGTGGGTGCCCTTGACCACCGGCTGCAGGCCGACGGTCGACAGGTCGTCGCGGTAGAGCGTGATGTCGAGGGCGCCCCGCGGCACCTGGGAGCCCTCCATGCGCGCGATCTCGGCGCCGATCGCCTCGGCGAGCGGCACGCCGCGCGTGCGGATGCCCACCAGCATGAGCTCGCCGACGCCGCGGTTGCGCTCGCTGATCTCGCCAGCCATCCGCCGAATCATCCGCGCCATCTGCTTGGCGTCGAGGATGGTGTTCTTCGGCGTCAGGTGCCTGGCCAAGGCTCCTCCGGGTCCGCGGCATCGTATGTCCCGCCGCCCACCTTGTCAACGCGCTGTCAGGGGGGCGTCAGACCCCACGACCGCTGCGGGAGCCCCGGCGGTGCCGGCCTCCCTGCCGGCCGGCGGAGACGGGGCGCCGGGGCCGCCGGCGGTGCCTGGACAGCGCCGCGCCCGCTCCATAAGATGAGAGGCCATCATGGCGCGTAAACGCAGCAAGCCTCAGCGCGGACCTTCGGCCGCCCCGGGCGCGGCACGCACGCCGGAACCGTCCTCGTCAGGACCGCCGGCGTCACCCCCGGAGCCGCCGGCACAACCGGCCCCGATGAAACCGGTGAAGCCGATGCAGCGGCGCGCCTCCGGCCCGGCGGGCGGCTCCTTCTGGCGGCGCAACCGGCGCGAGGTCGTGTTCCTCATCCTCTTCGTGCTGCTCCTCGCCGGCAGCTTCACGCTGATCTCGGTCAACTGGGTCAACGATCACGTCGTCGAGCCGTTCACCGGCGCGATCGCGCGGACCAGCGGCGCGGTCCTCAACCTCCTCGGCCAGCACGTCACCATGGAGGGCACGATCATCCGCGGCCCGCGCTTCGCGGTGAACATCCGCAACGGCTGCAACGGCGTCGAGGCGATGCTCATCTTCCTCGCCGCGGTGCTGGCCTTCCCGGCGCCGTGGAGCTGGCGGCTGGGGGGCCTGGTGCTCGGCACCCTCGCCATCCAGCTCATCAACCTGGTGCGGGTGGTGACCCTCTACCTCACCGGCGTCTACTTCCCGCGCATCTTCGACGCCTCCCACACCGTCGTCTGGCAGAGCATCGTCATCCTCTGCGGAGTCCTCCTCTGGCTGCTCTGGGCCAACCGGCTGCCGGCGCGCGACGAGCCCGCCCCGGGTCACTAGCGCCGGCGGCGATGGCTGCGATGACCGCGATGACCGCGATGACCGCGAGCGCCGCGGCGGCCGTCCTTGCCATCCTGGACGCGCCGGGGTGCCGGCGCGCGGAGCGCTGAGCCGTGGCCGGCAAGCGCCGCCCGGCCCGGCAGGCGCCGGGGGCCTCCCGGGCCTCCCGGATCCCCCAGGTCCCCCAGGGCACCCGCTGGGTCTGGCTGCTGGTGCGCAACGCCCTGCTGTGGACGATCCCGGTCACCCTGGTCTGGACGCTGGCGACGCCGATCTACAACCGGGTGCTGCTGCGCTCCGCCGAGGGCCTCCTGCACCTGACCGAGCGGCCGGTGGTGACCGACCTCCTGGCCAAGGGCGACGACGACGCCTACGTGGTGCGCCGCGACTTCCCGCCGGCGCGCGCCCTGGTCTACCCGTTCCGCGTCACCGACCTGCACTTCCACCTGCTCCTGCTGGGCGCGCTGTTCCTGGGCGTGCCGGCGGTGCCCTGGCGGGAGCGCCTGGGGAACCTGGCGGTGGCGGCGCTCATCACCGTGCTCTACGACGTGGTGCTGGTCTTCTTCGTGGTGAAGTTCGCCTACGCCACCCAGCTGGGCGCCTGGAGCCTGGCCAACTACGGCGCCTTCGCCCGCAACTTCTTCGGCCTCGGCAAGCACCTGCTCGACCTGCCGTTCAAGCTGGCCCTCCCCCTCCTGCTGTGGAGCGCCTTCTATCTGCCGCATCTGCGGGCCGCCGCGCCCAGGCCGGCCGCGGCCGAGGCCTGAGCCCGGCCCTCCAAGCCCTCGACTGCCACCAAATCTGGTAGTCTCTTTTCAGCAGGACCCCAAGGTATTGCGGCCAGGTCCTCCCGTCGGGTATGTTGTACCCGGCGCCGCGGGGATCGCCACCGACCCCTTTTCACCGGCCAGGATCGTGGCCTTCCGAGGCCCATCGAGGTCTGCGAGCCCTATGCTGAAAGTCGAGTCGCTCGAAATCTCCGGCTTCAAGTCCTTCGTCGATCCGGTCACCGTCGAGCTGGCCGGCGGCATCACCGCCATCGTCGGCCCCAACGGCTGCGGCAAGAGCAACCTCTCGGAGGCGATGACCTGGGTGCTCGGCGAGCAGAGCGCCAAGTCGCTGCGCGGCGGCACGATGGAGGACGTCATCTTCAACGGCTCCGACAGCCGCAAGCCGCTGGGCATGGCCGAGTGCACCCTCACCCTGCGCACCGACCCCGGCTTCCCGCGCTCCGAGGAGGGCCGCATCACCCTCGGCCGCCGCGTCTTCCGCGGCGGCGAGAGCCAGTACCGCGTCAACGGCCGCCTGGTGCGCCTCAAGGACATCCGCGACCTGCTGATGGACACCGGCCTGGGCATCCGCGCCTACTCGGTCATCGAGCAGGGCAAGATCGGCATGATCCTCTCGGGCAAGCCGCAGGAGCGCCGCAAGCTCCTGGAGGAGGCCGCCGGCATCACCCGCTACAAGGCGCGCAAGAGCGTCGCCGAGGTGAAGCTCGAGGAGGCGACCGCCAACCTCCTGCGCCTCGACGACGTGATCTCCGAGGTGGAGCGCGCCCTGCGCTCGCTCAAGCGCCAGGCCTCCGCCGCCCGCCGCTACCAGGAAAAGGAGCGCGAGCACCGCGAGCTGCTGGCGCGCGTCCTGCTCGGCCGCCACCAGATGCAGAGCCGCCGCCTTGCCGAGCTGCGCGCCCGCCTGGAGCAGGTGACCCTGCACGAGGCCGGCGTCGCCGCCGCGCTGCACCGCGACGAGGCGGCGCTGGCCGCCGGCCGCGAGCTGCTGGACGAGATCGCGCGCGACATGGCGGCGGTGCACAGCCGCGTCGCCGACCACGCCGCCACCATCGAGGGGCGGCAGGAGTTCCTCAAGGCCAACCGCCAGAACCTGACCGACCTGGGCGAGCGGGCGGCGCAGGACCGGGCGCTGGCCGAGCGCCGCGAGCAGGAGACGGCCCTCCACGCCGACTCCCTGGCGGCGCTCGAAGCCCGGCGCGGCGAGCTGGTCGAGGAGCGCGAGCGCGCCGCCGCCGCGGTCGATGCCGACGAGCGGCGCATCGCCGACGCCGAGCGCGACCTGCACCAGGCCGCGGCGCGGGTCGAGGGGCTGCGCGCCGAGATGCTGCACGCCGCCGCCGCCCTCTCCGGCCTGCGGCAGCGCGTGCAACAGTCGCAGATCGAGCTCGAGCGCGGCAACTTCCGCCAGATGCACCTGGCCGAGGAGATCGCCCGCCGCGCCCACGAGCTGTGCCAGGCCGCCGAGGCGCTCGACCTGGCCCGCGCCGGCGCGGCATCGCTCGAGAGCGGCCTCGCGGCGCGCCAGGAGGAGCAGCAGCGCGTTGCCTCCGCCCTCGACGCGGTGATGCGCCGCGAGGCCGAGGCCGCCGACCGCAGGCGCGCCCTGGAGAGCGAGCTGTCCGGCGCCCGCCAGCGCCGCCGCCTGCTCGCCGACCTGGCGCGCGCC
>JASLEW010000297.1 GCA_030150965.1 Thermoanaerobaculia bacterium
CCGCCCCAGGCGCTGCCGCCGCCGCTCGGCCTCGCCCAGCTCCCGCAGCGCCTGCGCCAGCGCGAGCCGCGAGCCGTCCCGCCGCGCGCGGCCGGCGGCCAGGACGAGAGCGTGGCAGGCGTCGTCGATGCGGCCCTCGCTCCGCGCTGCCCGTGCCTGCCGCAGGAGATCCTCGACCTCGTTGGATTCGTTGGACTCGTTTGCCATCGTGCCGTCCGTCCCGCGGGCATGATACCGCGCCGGCTGCCAGGACCGCGGCGACCGCCTCAGCGAGCGGCGTGAGCGAGGTATGAGCGGAAAGATCCATCGATCTGGCTGGCGAAGAGCTGATTGGCGGCCTCAATGGTGCGGCTGTCGGCGATCGCCAGCAGGTCGGCGTAGGCGAGGACGGCCGGAACCAGACCGCGCTCCTCCGCCGGATCCGGGAAGTGCCAGAACCTCTTGAGCACCTCGACCTGGCCGTCCGCGGACTTCCTGAGGCGCTGCGCCAGGAGGAGCTTTGCCGGCAGCTGATCCGCCCAGAGGGTGAGCGTACCGGGCTTGAGGAAACCCGTCCAGCGCGCGCCGGCCGGCTCGCCTCCCCATAGGGCGCCGAAGTCGCGCGGGTCGGTCGCCGCCCACCAGGCGATGTCCGGAGCGGCGAAGCGGCCGAGGAGGAGGCGGGGGCGAAGCTCGTGGGCGAAGGCCTGCGCCCAGGCGTCAAGCAGCTCCGCCGGCCGCAGGAGCACGCGGCGGGTGCGCCCGCTCCGGTGCACGTAGCCGAGCGCCACCAGGTCGCGCAGGACCCACGCGACGGTGCCGAGCGCGACTCCGGCGCTCGCGGCAAGCGTCCGGTAGTCGGCCGCCACCAACTCGGGCCGGCCGAGAAGGGCGAAGAGCAGCCGCAGGCCGCTGGCGCGGAAGGCCCGCACCTGCGTCCTGAGCCGCTCCCGCTGCAGCTCGTTGCGCCGCCCCGTGACCCAGACATAGAGGCCCTGACCGCGGAGGAACGCATTGCCGGCGGCATCGAGAAAGAGCACGCCCTGATCGCGGAGGCTCTCGGCGAGAGGCGGGCTCACCTCGTCGGTGACCAGGATGCGCTCGCCGCCCTGGCCGAGCCTGGCGAGCTGCGCCACCGTGGTGCCGAGGTTAGCGGGAGTCAGGCGGCTCTTGACCAAGGCCAGGAGGTCGAGCGTGCCCGCGGGGTGATGAATGCGCAGACGGGCATCGGATTGAGCTTCAGGGGACCGGTGACGAGGGCGGCGGATCTCGACCTGTAGGTTGTGTTGCGCCGCCGCCTCGGCGGCGTTGCGCAGGGAGTCAGTCTCGGGCGTGCCTCGATCTCGATCCATTGCTTGTTCATTCTATCGCAGTGTTCACGCCGGCTGAACGGACGCCGGTAGTGAACCCGCCTACAAAGGGCGGACAGAGCTACCGAAGCGACGGATGCCTTATCCAAGTGGATTCGCGAGCCTGGCCTACATCGTGCCCATCGTTGACTCGGTGCTTCGCGGGGCGGCGCCCGGGCGCATCCATGCCATCGTGGTCTACCCGAGGAACGCGCTGGCGAACAGCCAGGGAGAGCAGCTGGGCAGTTCACCAACTACGGACGCCATGCTGATTGCCCAGCGAACTGGCCGGCCCCACCAGACAACCCTGAACCCACCGCCCGGGCAGCAATGAGCTACCATGAGCCGGAAGACTTGCACGCGCGAGGAGGAACCATGCCAACCTCGGAAGGAATTATGGCGACATTGCGCGAACAGCTCTCGGCTCTGCGCCGGCGGTATCCGATCCAGCGCATGGCCCTGTTCGGTTCCTGGGCACGCGGCGACGCCCGCGAGGACAGCGATGTCGACATCCTGGTCGACGTCGATCCCTCGATCGGCCTGCGCTTCGTAGAGCTCGGTGACGAGCTCGAAAGGGCGCTGGGCCGCCGTGTGGATCTGGTCTCCCGGCGGGCCATCAAACCCTCCCTATGGAAGCGCATCGAGCCGGAGCTGATAGATGCCTAATTTAACCACCGTCGCGCCCCTAAGCTTGCGCGCATTTAGCCAAGCGCCTCTACTAGCTGCCGCGCGCCCATCCCTCATCGTCAAGCATCTATCCTCGAAAGTTTGAGCGAGCGCTGGTAGGCTGCTGGCATCAACCCAGGAGAGGAGAGCGCGCCAGGGCGTCTTGCTGGCGCTACTGAAGTGACACGACGAAAACGGCATCACGCGCGGCGCCTTTCACGGAGATGAAAGCAGGACCTCGCCGGAAGCTTTGCCACGATGCTTCAATTACGACGTTTGCCGCATTACCGATGTTCGTTGCACCCGCCACCCGGCCGCCATCCTGATCGAAGAGCTCGAGGTCTAATCCTGCGGTCTCATCACGTGTTCGGACTCTGACCTTCAGGAATTCCTTCGCTTTGACCTGCACGCTGTAGAAGCTCCGCCGGTCGTAATCCTTCGCACCGCGGTACGAACCCGCCGCAAGCTCGAGAGCGGATTCATAGGACCTTCCGCCGTCTGGCAACTTCCGATCCACGTGCAGAAAGGGAGAGTGCTGGGTAGGTCCGGCGTCCTCCAGGCTGGGAGCTTCGCGCACCTGAGCCTCGACGGAGCTGCTCTCTTCCAGGCGCGCCGCACGCACAGCGGCCAGGGTGTCGCCGCGCTCACGAGCCAGTTGCCCTGCCCGCTCGGCCTCCCTTCTCGCATCTTCCTTGTCACCGAGTTGAAGGTAAAGGTAGGCGAGGGTCGCCTGCGCCGTGAGCGTTGGCACCGCTTGAATCGAGGATTTCAGTGAGGCTACCGCTTGGTCGAACTTCTGGTCCGCCGCCAGTCTGAGGGAAGCCTCAAAGGTGGTGACGGCCTGCTTCTTCCCATCCTCGGTTGCCTTGAGCGACCTGATCTCCGACACTAGATCATCGACGCTGGCCGTCCTTGGCCGCGACATTGCGGCCAGAACTTGCCCACCGGCCGCCACGACGCAGAGCGCCAGGGCCAGAATCAGCCCGTAGATCATGGCACGGTGAAGGAGCCGCGCGAACCGCTCCCGGGTCAGCTTCTTTTCCAGCAGGCGGAAGAACGTCTCGGGCACAGCCCGCGTCCTGAACGCGATCAGCACCACGACACTGATAAAACCGATCAGGGTCAGCGGATCCTTGACTCCGATGAGCGCCTTGATGAGCTCGGTCATCGCCCGTCCTCGCCCGGCTATTTAGCAGCAGAGGTCATTAGGAGATATTCTTTATCCTATAAGACCATTGGCCCACGGCTCAACCCGCCCGGCAGTCGTTCCAGGCCACCAGCTTGAGCCAGGCAAACGCGCGAGACGATCCGCACCTCGACAGGCCTGGCAAGGCGAACAGGATGGTCGTCGTGGCTACCCGCCGCAAAGCCAAGGTCGTCCTGATGGAAGCCCGCCAGACCCGAGCAGGTCACTGAACTGCACCGGCCGCCGGTCCTGGCCGGCTCGCTGCCCGCGGTGGCTTCGCAGCACCTCCAACCATGGCCGCGAAGCTCCGAGGCGCGGACCGGGAGCCTCGGCGCACATCTGCTCTAGGGAGCGCGCCGGGGGCGCCCTTTTCGCTTTGCGGACCCGACGCTGGGCCGGCTGGGCGTGAACCTGCTAACCTGAGACGATCGAGCGGGGCCGAAAACCTCCTATGACAGGCATTCTGGAAAGCTTTGCCGCGGCGGGCTGGGAGCAGCTCGCCGCCACGGATCCTGCGCTTTACGACCTCTTGGAGCGCGAGCACCGGCGCCAGGGCGAGGTGCTGATGATGGTGGCCTCCAGCAGCGTCGCCGAGTCCGGCGCGCTGGCCTGCATCGGGAGCACGGCGATCAACGTTACCGGGGAGGGCTATCCCGGACAGCGGTTCCAGGCCGGCTGCCAGGTCGTCGACGCGATCGAGCAGCTTGCCGTGCGCCGTGCCAAGGCGGCGTTTGGCGCCCGCTACGCCAACGTCCAGCCGCACTCCGCGACCACCGCCAACCAGATCGTCATGTTCAGCCTGCTCGAGCCCGGGGACACCATCCTGGGCCTCGACCTCAAGTGCGGCGGCCACCTCTCGCACGGCGCGAAGGTCTCGATCTCGGGCAGGTACTTCCATGCCGTGGCCTACGGCCTGGACGGCTCGGGGCACATCGACTTCGCCGCGGCGCGGGAGCTGGCCGTCGAGCACCGGCCGAAGCTGATCGTTTGCGGCACCACCGCCTATTCCAGGACTCTCGATTTCAGCCGCTTCCGCCAGATCGCCGACGAGGTCGGCGCCTATCTCCTGGCCGACATGACGCATATCGCCGGATTGGTGGCCGCCGGCCTGCATCCGAGCCCGATCGACCAGGCCCACTTCACCACCACCTGCATGCACAAGCAGCTCTGCGGACCCCGCGGCGGCCTGATCCTCATGGGCCGCGACCACGACTCTCCCGGACCGCGCGACCTGAGATCCCTCGCCGCCGCCATCGATCGCGGCGTCTTCCCGCTCGTCCAGGGCACCCCGGCGCCAAATGCCATCGCGGCCAAGGCGTTCGCGCTGGCCCGCCTCGGCACCCCGGAGTTCCGCGCCCTGGCCGAGCGCATCCTCTCCTGCTCCCGCGGCATGGCCCAGGCGCTCACGGCGGCGGGATACTCCCTGGTCGGCGGCGGGTCGGACAACCACATTGTCCTCGTCGATCTCACCTCCAGGGGGATCAGCGGCGTGGTGGCCGAGCGCGCGCTCGAGCAGAGCGGCATCATCGTCAACAAGAACCTCGTCCCCGGCGACCGGCGGCCGGCCACCGTCGCCAGCGGCATCCGGCTGGGCATGAACTCCCTGGCGGCCAGGGGCATGGCCGCCGCCGAGATGGCCGAGTGCTCGGGCCTGATCGATCGGGTGCTCGGTGCCACCAGGGCGGCCAGCGACACCGACTATGTCCTCGATCCGGCGACCGCGGAGTCGGTCGCCGAGCGGGTCCGGGAGCTGTGCCGGAGGTTCCCGCTCGCCGGCTACGCCTGCCAGGAGCAGCCGCAGGCGGCGCACGCGGCGCTCTGACGGCCCGCCACCCCCCGCCCCACGCCGGCCAGCTGCGGATCGTGGACGGCGTCACGGCCGGCTGCGCCTGACCTGACCTCAACCGCCAGCTGACCTCGACGGCGAGGTCACCTCGCCGCCGCGCACTCCCGAGGCGTCAGCCCGGGTTACGCCGCGGACCCGCGATCGCAGCTCACCTCACCAGCACGGATCGGCTCTCGTCCTCTGCCAACAGCGCGGGCAGCGGGCGGTCGGGGTCGGCCACGATCGCCGCCAGGATGCGCAGGTAACGATCGCGCATCGCCGACACCCGTGCGGCGTCGAGCACGTCGCGGCAGTAACGGAAGTTCCCGGTGAGGCGCTCGGCCTGCGAGAGAAAGAGGCTCAGGTCGAGGCGCATCTTGCCGGTGTCGACCGGCAGGCGGGTGATGCCGAGGTCGGAGGCGACCGCCAGCGCGGGATGCGCCTTGAGCAGCTGGAACTGGATGCGGAAGGTGGTGAGACCGCCCCGGTCGCCCTCCTCGAGGAAGCTCATGCCGGCCACCACCGGCTCGTACCAGATGTCGGGATGGTCGTGGGCGAGCAGCGTCACGTCCCGCACCCTGGCGAGCAGCTCGCGGAAGGTGCGCACGCCGGACAGCCGCGTGCGCAGCGGCAGACCGGTCGCGAAGTTGCCGATCAGCGCCTCGGTCTCGACCTGGTTGCGGTTGGCGAAGCTGCACGGCACCACCAGGTCCTCCTGTCCGGTCTCCAGGTGGAGCAGCGCCTTGAAGGCGGCGAGCAGGGTCATGAACAGGGTCACGCCGTGGCGCGCCGAGAACGTTTCGAGCTGCCGTTCGAGCGCCGCGGGGAACTCGATCTCCAGCACGCGGGCGTCGAAGCTGCGCTCGCGCGGCCGCGGCCGGCCGCCCAGGAGGTCCACCGGCACCGCGCCGCTCAGATGCTCGCGCCAGAAGGTCACCTGGCTGGCCTGCTCCTCCTCCTGCGACAGCCGCCGCTGCCAGCGCGCGAAGTCCTGGAACTGCGCGGCGAGCGGCGGCAGGGGCGACGGCTGCCCGGCGCGCAGCGCCAGGTAGTGGGCTGCCACCTCGCCCAGCAGCACGCCGCCCGACCACCAGTCCGAGGCCACGTGATGGACGGTGAACAGCAGCAGGTGGTCCGCCGGCCCGCCGCGGAAAAGCGTCGCACGGAAAAACGGCGCCTGCTCGTAATCGAAGTGCCGCCGCGCGTCCTGGACGGCGAACTGCCGCACCGTGGCCAGCCGCCGCGCCTCGCCCAGCGCCGCGAGATCGACCTCGGGCAGGCACAGCGGCACCGAGGCGTGGATGACCTGCACCGGCCGCCCGTCGGGTTCCTGCCGGAAGCTGGTGCGCAGCAGCTCGTGGCGCGCGACCACCGCGGCGAGCGCCCGCCTCAGGCAGGAGCGGTCGAGTAGTCCCTCGAGGTGCATCAGCATCGGGATGGTCGAGGCGATCGAGCGCGCTTCGAGGTGCCGGCCCGTCCAGTAGCGCTCCTGGGCGAACGACAGGGGCGGCGGCGTGCCGCGCTCCCGCCGGAACGAGCGGATCGTCGGCGGCTCCGCCGCGCCGCGCCGCAGGCGCTCGATCTCGGCCGCCAGGCCGGACAGCGTCGGGGTCAGGAACAGGCTGCGCAGCGGCAGCTCGACGCCGAAGACCTCCCGCACCCGCGACGCCATCTGGGTGGCCAGGAGCGAATGCCCGCCCAGCTCGAAGAAGCTCTGCTCGGCCCCCACCTGCTCGCACCGCAGCACCTGCGTCCAGATCCCCGCCATGAGCTCCTCGCTCGGCGTGCGCGGCAGCGTCCGCACCGCCGTCCGCCCCAGCTGCGGCGACAGGCGCAGCAGCGCCCGCCGGTCCAGCTTGCCGTTCGCGGTGCGCGGCATCTCGTCGAGGCGCACGATCGCCGACGGCACCATGTGGGACGGCAGGCGCGCCTCCAGCTCGCCGCGCAGCGACCCCTCCCGCCCCTCCAGGGTGCGCACGTACGCCACCAGGCCCGCGCCCTCCGGCAGGTCGCCGCGCAGCAGCACCGCGGCCTCCGCCACCCCGGGCAGGCCGGCCAGCGCCCCCTCGATCTCCCCCAGCTCGATGCGGAAGCCGCGCAGCTTGACCTGCTGGTCCGCACGCCCCGCGAACACCACCTCGCCATCGGCCCGGTAGCGCCCCAGATCGCCGGTGCGGTACAGCCGGTCCCACGCCTCGCCGGTGAACCGGTTGACCGTGAAGCGCGCGGCGGTCAGCTCGGCCTGGCCCAGGTAGCCGCGCGCCAGGTGCGGGCTGCGCACCGCGATCTCGCCCAGCTCGCCCAGGCCCGCGAGGCCGCCCGCCGCGTTGAGCACCAGCAGCTGCACGTCCGGCACCCCCCGCCCGAGGGGCAGGACCTGCTGCGCCCGCTCGCCCACCGCCTCGGCCTCCGCCGCCGTCACCCGGTGGTATCCCACCGCCCGCTGCGTCTCCGTCGCACCGTAGAGATTGATGCAGCTCACCCCCGGGGCCAGCGCCACCAGCCGCGCCACGTCCTGCCGCGTCAGCGACTCGCCCACCAGGAGCACCCGCCGCAGGCTGCGCACCGCCTCCCGCCGGCCCCGCCCCTCACTCCGCCCGTCGCCGGCCGGCGGTTCGGTCAGCAGCTGCCCCAGGGTCGGCGTCAGGTGCGACACCGTCACCTGCTGCCGGCCCAGCCAGGCCGCCAGCCGGCCCGAGATGGCGAAATCCGACGCCTCCGGCACCACGATGGCCGCGCCCAGGTACAGGGCGGTGAAGATCTCCCGCTGCAGCGGGTCGTGACCGAGGCCCGACAGCAGCGAGAAGCGGTCCTCGGGACCCAGGTCGAACATCCGGCAGTGCTCCGCCAGGAAGTGCGACAGCGATCCGTGCAGCCCCACGATCCCCTTCGGCCCGCCGGTCGACCCCGAGGTGAAGCCGATGCACGCCACGTCCGCCGGCCCCATCCGCACCTCCGGCGTCTCCCAGGCGAACGGCGACAGCCCGGCGACCGCCGCCGCACCCCCCGCCGGCAGCTCGAGACCCGGACAGCCGCATCCGGACAGCCACGACCTCACCTCGGCCGCCACCACCGCCGAGCCGGGACGCCGGCCGTCGCCGCCGCCGGCGAGGTCCGCGGCGAGGCCGGCGACGCGGGCGCC
>JASLEW010000317.1 GCA_030150965.1 Thermoanaerobaculia bacterium
GGCCGCGGCGCCGGAGGGTCCCGCGGTGAGCGATGGCGCGGTGCTAGAGGCAGGAGCCGGCGCCGCGGCAGCCGATCTGTCCGCTGCCCCGGGTCCCTCCACCGCGGCTTCTGCTCCCGCCGGCGCGACGGCCGTGCCGCCCGCTGCCCCGGGGGGCGCCCCGAGGAGCCCCATTTCGCCGAGCATTCCCGGAGCTCCTCCTCCTCCTGCCGCCGCCCCGGCGTTCGGCGAGGCGCCGACGGCGAAGCTGTCGCGCCCCGGCGCCGCTGCCGCCGGCGGGCCGCCGCTGCGCCTCTCGGTCCTCAAGGGCAAGGCGGTGCGTGAGGTCTACGTCCTCGCCGCCGACCGCATCCACCTCGGCCGGCTGGAGGAGGTGCTCGACCATACCGGGCGGGTGCGGCGCCGCAACGACGTGGCCTTCCTGGAGGAGGGAGAGGTCAACGAGACCGTCTCGCGCGAGCACGCCCGCATCGGCTGGGACCCCGAGAGCCGCGCCTACTGGCTGCGCGACGAGGGCAGCGCCTCCGGCACGGTCATCTTCCGCGCCGGCCGGCCGATCGAGGTCAGCCGCCACGACCGCCGCGGCGTGCGTCTCCAGACCGGCGACGAGCTCTACCTGGGGAGGGCGGCGCTGCGGGTGGAGATCGAGGGCACGCCGCCGCGCTGACCCGGCCTGGCCAGGTCGCGCGACACGCCTGAGCCCCGAGGGCGCCGCCGGCCGGGCTGGGCGGCGGATCCTCTTAATAATTCTTGGCGAAGATCACCGTCTCGCGGCGCGGCTCGCCGCACACCACGCAGCGGTCGAAGTCGCCCGCGGGCACGGGGTCGCTGGGGATGTTGCGGATGGTGACCTTGAGCGTCTCCTTGATCTGGGCCTCGCAGGCCGGGTTGCCGCACCAGGGCGAGACGGCGAAGCCGCCGTGGATCTCCGGCCGCTCGGGGTTGGCCGGGGTGAAGAACGCCGCCAGCTCCCGGGCGTCGCCGATCGGCCGCATGTGCTGGGCGCGGAACTCGCGGGCGCGGGCGAGGAGCCCCGCCTGCATCTCGTCGAGCACGCGCCGGACCATCTCGCCGAGGCCGGCGCGCGGCGCGTCCTCGGCCTGGCCGGCGGCGCGGTCGCGGCGCGCGAACGCCACCACCTGCCGGTCGGCGTCGCGCGGCCCCACCTCCAGGCGCACCGGCACGCCGCGCTTGATCCAGTCCCACTTCTTCTGGCCGCCGCGGATGTCGCGCTGGTCGATCTCGACCCGCAGCGGCGCGCCGCTGTAGGCGGTCGCGCGCAGCTCGGCGGCGATGCCGTCCACGTAGTCGAGCACCTTCTGCCGCGTGTCGTCGGTGCGCAGGATGGGCAGGATCACCACGTGCGCGGGGGCCACGCGCGGCGGGAGCACCAGGCCGTCGTCGTCGCTGTGGGTCATGATGAGCCCGCCGATGAGACGCGTCGAGGCGCCCCACGAGGTGGTCCACGCCAGCTCCTCGCCGCCGCTCCGCGCCTGGAACCTGATACCGCTGGCGCGCGAGAAGTTCTGGCCGAGGAAATGCGAGGTGCCGGCCTGGAGCGCCTTGCGGTCCTGCATCATGGCCTCGATGCTGTAGGTGTCCACCGCGCCCGGGAAGCGCTCGCCGGCGGTCTTGCGGCCGCGGATCACCGGCACCGCCAGGAACGTCTCGACGAACTCCTGGTAGACCCCGAGCATGCGGGCGGTCTCCTCCTGCGCCTCCTGCTCGGTCTCGTGGGCGGTGTGCCCCTCCTGCCAGAGGAACTCGGAGGTGCGCAGGAACATCCGCGTGCGCAGCTCCCAGCGCACGATGTTGCACCACTGGTTGATCAGCAGCGGCAGGTCGCGGTAGCTCTGCACCCACTTGGCGAACATCTCGCCGATGATCGTCTCCGAGGTCGGGCGCACGATCAGCGGCTCCTCCAGCCGCGCGTCGGGATCGACCACCAGCGCCCCCTTCTCGTCCTGGATGAGGCGGTGGTGGGTGACCACCGCGCACTCCTTGGCGAAGCCCTCGACGTGCTCGGCCTCCTTCTCCAGGAACGACTTGGGGATGAAGAGCGGGAAGTAGGCGTTGCGGTGGCCGGTGGCCTTGAACATCGCGTCGAGGTCGCGCTGGATGTTCTCCCACAGGGCATAGCCCCAGGGCTTGATGACCATGCAGCCGCGCACGGGCGAGCTCTCGGCGAGGTCGGCCGCCTTGACGACCTGCTGATACCACTCGGCGTAGTCCTCGGCGCGGGTGGGGGTGATGGCGGTGCCCGCGGGGCTCGCGGGATTGGCAGGTTTGGCGGCGGCGGCGGTGTTGCCGGCATTGCCGGTGCTGGTGCTCTTGTCCTTGGCCATGGCGATGGGGGTTCCGTAGTTGGGAGGGGGATTGTTCCAGCATTGCCGCCGGACGTAAAGCCCCGTGGGGACATGGTGGCGTTTCTAGATCGAGCGTCATGACGCAGGACGGAGTGCCATGGCATGGACCACCGTCTCTCCCAGGTACCAGATCGTGATTCCCGGAGAGATCCCTCAGGAGGTGCCGCTCGTGGCCGGCCAGGTGGTGCAGGTGATCGCGTTCGTCGGGCTACCTGGCGGCGTCCGGAGCCGGTGAGGCGGGGGTTGCTCCGAGCCGGTAGAGGTGGAAGGTGCCGGCGACGTAGCCATGGTCGCTGCCGGCGCGTGCCACCGCCGCGGCGGCGGGCTGCCAGCGCTCGGCGAGGGCGCGGTACCTCGGGTAGCCGTAGAGCTCGGAGGGCACGGCTCTGAGGATCGCCGGCACGCAGACCTCGGCGGCGCTCCCCACCGCGTACCAGCCGGGGAGCAGAGGGGCTTCGGGGGGGCGGCTCGTGCCGGCGCCCAGGTAGAGGTCCACCTGCGGGGCGCTGAGCGCCGGGTCGATCACGTAGAGAGGCCGCAACCCCCGACCGTCCGCCACCCGCCGTAGCGCGATGAGGTTCTGCGGGTAGTAGCAGCTGTCGGTGGACAGGGCGAAGCGCAACGGGTCGTGCGCGCCCAGCCACCAGGTGCTGTCGGAGGTCAGCCAGGTCGGCGCGAGCACCAGCGCCTCGCCGAGCATGGCCGCCGCGAGAAGGCACCCGAGGAGAGGGCGGCGCGCCGCCCACAGCGCTGCCGGCAGGTAGAGGACGGGCAGCACGGGCAGCAGGTGGCGCAGGCCAGCGTTGT
>JASLEW010000342.1 GCA_030150965.1 Thermoanaerobaculia bacterium
GTCCGGCGGCGCAAGCAGCGCGCGCGCCGCGGCCAGGTGGGCGAGGGCCTCGGCCGGCCGGCCGCGGTCGCGGGCGACCAGGCCGGCGACCAGGAGGACCTCGGCCTCGAAGGCGATGTTGCCGACGCCGGCATCGAGCAGGCAGCGCGCGGCGGCCAGGGCGTCGGCGGCGGCGTGCAGCTCGCCGAGCAGGCGGTGGGCGTTGCCCAGGCAGGCGAGGCAGAGGGCGCGCAGGCCGCGCACCCAGGTCAGGTCGTAGGTGTCGCCGAGGTTGCCCGCGATGCGGAGGGCCAGGGCGGCGAGGTGCGCGGCGGCCGCCGGGCGCGGCGGGCGGGCCGCGGCGGCCTCGGCGCTGCGCAGCTGGAGGAGGCGGCACATGCCCCAGGTCCAGTAGTCGTCGTCGGCCTCGACGGCGGCAAGCTGCTGGTCCGGCGCCAGCGCCAGGAGGCGGCCCCAGAGGCGGGGGGCCTCGCGCCACTCGGTGATCGCCTCGGCGATGTCCCAATGGCCGTACTCGTGGGCCAGCTCGGCGAGCTCGTCGACCACCCGGCGGCAGTCGGGGCAGCAGGCGATCAGGTGGGTCAGCAGGCTCAGGCGGATCTCGTCCGCCTCGGCGGTGCCGCTCAGGGCGCGCGCCAGGGTCTGGCGGGAGGGGTGGGGGACGGGGGCTTCCCCGGGGGTTGCCGGAGGCGGCATCAGCGGCTCCCGCGGCGCGTGCCGCCGGCCGCGGGTGGCGCCGGCTCCGCCCGGGCCGCCGCCAGGGGTCCCTGGCGTCTGCCAACGGGCGCAAAGGGCTCGTGCCCCGGCGCAACTTGTTCCCGCCTCATGACACCGGAGATTGCCGGATCCCCGGCCGGCGGCAAAGAGTCGGCCGGCGGATTCGTCAATCAGCTGTCATACAAACCATGAACCTCTCGTTTCCGCTTTCGGCGACGCGCCCCCGGCCGCGGCCGGGGGGCTCGGCCCGTGCGAGGGGAACCGGTGGCAGGGAGCGAGACGGCCTGCGCGAAACGCGGCCCGCACCTCTGAGTACACCGGCCAGACCCATGCACCGCGCCATATAGCTAAATGCAGATTCCAGCATTGGCTTGCTTTACCCGCTAGGAGATGAGACTTTCCTGGCGGTCACCTGAACCACCACGCCTTTCGCCAACCTGACCAGGCTCGGCCCAGCAAGACCGGAAAGAAGCCGCCGAGATCATCTTGCATCTTGCAAGGACGCCCTGATGTCAGGCTCGCTGATCCAGCGTTATACCTATGGCAACTTCGCGACCTATCCGGTCCAACCTGCGGAGGCAGCGTGGGAGCTGTTCAGATTTTCGGCACGGCACCGTGAGGTGATCCAGCTCGCCCACGAGCAGATCGCCGTGCAGCGGCGAGCCGCGGGAGCGATCGCACAGAGCAACGAAAGGAGTGCGACTCTTATCTGTCGCGAGATCGAGGAGCAGACCCGGCGTCTCGAAGAAGCGGTTCGACAAGGCGCCTATGCAATTGTGGGCGCCGTTGACGACCTCGGCCGTCAGGTCGTCGGCGAGCTCGGCGAGATTCGCTGGGGGCTGATGCAGCTGCGGCCGAAAGCAGGTCAGATGCCCGGAGTCCTGGCACCTTCTAGACCTACGCAGGCGACCGAGCTGCTGAGCCAAGGCGTTCGTAATCTGAATAATGACAAGCTCGAGCAGGCCGAAGAACGCTTCCTGCGTGCACTCGACTACGATAACACCGACTACCAAATACTCATGAACCTGCGGTCGGTGGCTCTTCGCAGGGGCGACGCTGAGCGCGCGATAGGTTATCTAAAGGATGCGCTTACGCTTCCGGAGAGTCTCGACAAAGAGAGCAAGGCGGAGGCCCTATGGTCTTTAGCCCGAATCCACTACACCCAGGAAGCCTATGCCGAAGCAAGGGAAGTGGCACTGCTTTCCCTCGAACTGCTCTCGAAACCCAGGCATATTCTCCAACTGAGCGCCTATTGCATTCTCGCCGGGCGACTGCAAGAGGGCTTGACGCTCCTGGCGGAGGCCATCGGACAGGATCGAGCCCTTTTCGCCGTCGCGGCGTCGATGCCCGACTTCGACGCCGGGAAGCTGCCAGTTCTGTCACTGCTCGGAAGCCTCGCGGACGCCAAACTTCAAGCACTGCTCGCAGAGCTCCAAAGCCTGGGGCCAAATCTAGCTCGCCTGTCGGAGCTGAGGTCAATCCAGGAAGCTGAGCGCAGTGCAGTCCTGGCGCTGCACCAGTACCTTGAAGGGGTCGCGGCATCTCCATCGTACTCAAGGTGCTGCGAGGCGCTGGAGACGGCTGGAGGCCTCCGGCAGGGATTCCACCTGCTTGAACAACTCAACGCGGCACGGTTGTCGGTTGCGGAGGCGGGAACAGCCAAGCTGCAGGCCAGAAAGGACCTCAAGAAGGTCCTCCTGCATGCTGATGGCGGTCAAACGTTTGCAACCCTGCGAGGGTGTCTTCCTGGGACCATGGGCGCCGCGATCGTTTTCCTGGTTCTCTGGGCTTTCGCAGCGGCCCTCTCGGGAGGAATGCCCTCGCCGATGAAGGAGGTGCTATGCCTCGGTGCGAGTGCCGTGCTCGTTCTCGGTGGCGCTGCATACTTCGTGATCGAATGGCTGGCTGATTCGCGCCTTGCCCCAGTGAGCGCCGCCAAGGGGGCGTTCCTCGATGCCAGCATTAAGCTCACGGATGCGGAAGGCTGGTACGAAGCCATAGAGAAAGAGTTTTCGGTCTGGTCGCAGAGGATGGTCACCTGCGGCTCATCTTCTGACCGGCCTGGCACCATGTGATCGTCATCGGAGTCGCGGGTCAAGATCGGAGCCCGAAACCGGCGGAGACACCAAGGCTCTCCAGTGATGCCCCCTACCTCCCGCCGAAGCGCAGCTCCGGATCGGTCTGCGCGCGCTGCAGGTAGGCGGCCACGCGGCGGATGACCTCGACGCTTGCCGCCTCGCGCTCGGCGGCCTGGCGGAACAGCTCGCAGGCCATCTGCGCCTCGCGGTGGACGCCCTGGGCGCGGAAGATGGGGGCCGACTCGCGGGCGAGGGCGGCGACCTCGCGGGTGCCGCCGGCGGCGGCGTGGACCTCGGCCAGGTGGAGGGTGGCGAGCGCCGCGTCGTAGGCGATGCCCAGGGCGGCGAAGCGGTCGCGCACCCGGCGCAGGAGCACCACCGCCCTCGCCGTGCGCCCGAGGCCGGCGGCGATGCGGCCCTCGATCCAGCGCACCCTGAGCAGGTCGAGGGCGCTGCCGCGCCGGCGGGCCAGGGCGCGGACCTCGGGCTGGAGGCGCCGGGCGTCGGCGAAGCGGCCCAGGTAGCAGAGGTAGAGCATCAAGTTGGCGCGGATCGCCAGGCGCTCGCGCGCGTCCGGGGCGTGCTCGGTCAGGGCGCTCGCGGTGCGCAGCTGCTCGACGGCCGCCGCGAAGTCGCCGCGCTCTTCCAGCGCCTTGGCCTTGCTGATGAGGAGCGAGGGCGTCTCGCCCCAGCGGTCGATGGCCAGCGCGCGGTCGAGGAGCCTCATCGCCTCGGGCAGCCGGCGCTGGGCGTTGCGCAGCGACGCCTCCAGGTGCAGCAGGCGGGCCTCGTTCAGCAGGCCGGGATCGGCCGCGGCGCCGGCCGCCCACAGCGCGGCGGCCTCTTGCAGCTGGGCCTCGGCGGCCGGCAGGTCGCCGTGCACGCGGGTGGCGTTCATCAGGTGGGCCAGCGCATAGCCGTGCGCGCGGG
>JASLEW010000356.1 GCA_030150965.1 Thermoanaerobaculia bacterium
CGGCCGGCGGCGGCTGGCGCCACGGCGGCGTCCGGCTCCGGGCGGGCGGGCACGAGCTCCGGACGGCTCGCCGCCGCCTCCTCGGCCGCCGCCTCCGCGGCGTCTCCCTGAGGCCCGGCGGAGACTTGGTCTCGCGGCGGCCCGGCGGCGGGCCGGTCTACTTCGAGCCAGGCCAGGGCGGGCCGCGTGTCGTCGAGGCTGGGGGAGGCGGGGACCGGGGTGGGGACCGCCGCCGGCGCCGCCAGGAGCGCGGCGGCGGTCGCCGGGCGCACCAGGTCGCCGGGCACGAAGGACGGCCGCGTCTCGCGGTGGACCGCGGGACGCCCGGCACCCGGCGCGCCGGTGCCGGCGAGCAGCACGTCGCGGGGCACCGCCATGGTGACGTCGGCCCTGAGCGCCCGCTGCTCGTCGCTCGGCGCGGCGGCAGCGCCTGCCGTCTCCGCCCCCGCGGCCTCCGGGTCCGGCGGCGTGCCGCTTCCGGCGTCCCCGGCCTCCGGCGCCGGCCCCGCGGGGCCCAGGGCGCGGCGCAGCTCGCCCAGGAGGCTCGCCGGCGCCGGACCGCTGGGCTCGAGCAGCAGCGACAGCAGCATGGTGAGGGCGGTGGGATCGGCGACCCGCTCCGCCGCCGCCTCCGGCAGGTTCACGAACGCCGGGGCCCCCTCCTCGATGGTGCCGCCGAGCGCCTTGCAGACCAGGCGGGCGAAGCCGGAGAGGTCGGCGCGCCGGCCGGGCTCGCCGGTGCCCCAGGTGAAGCTGCTCCAGCCCAGCAGCTTTACCGTCTCGGCCTGCTCGGCGCCGGCGCCCGGAACCACCAGCAGGTTGGCGGCGCGCAGGTTGCGGTGGGCGAGGTGGTGCCGCTCCAGCTCCTCCAGGGCGCCGAGGACCGGCACCAGCAGCGGCATCATGCGCTCCGGCGGGGAGCCGGCGAGCAGGTCGAAGCCCGCTCCCGAGAGGTGCTCGAAGACCAGGTAGGCGCCGCCCCCGGCGCTCAGGCCGTGGTCGAGCAGCGCCGGCAGGACGGGGTGACGGCAGCCGCGGAGCGCCTCCGCCGCGGCCTCGAAGCGGCTGCGCCCTTCGGGCGCCGCGTCCGGCCCGTGGCGCAGCAGCTTGACCGCCACCGTCCGTCCGCGGCGGGTGTCGGTGGCGCGGAAGACGCTGGCCGTGTCGCTGGCATGGATCAGCTTGTCCAGCTGATACCTCTCGGTGATCCGCAGAAACTCGCTCATGCCGGCCTCGCGCCAGAACGTCGCGGCGATGTTAACCCGGAATCGTGGCGGCGCCGGGGAGACCGGCGCGGGCGGCGGAGGGGTTCCCGCTCAGGGGGCGACGTAGCCGAGGTTGCGCAGCTCCTGGCGGAGCTTCTCGGGCACCGCCTGCGGATGGGCGCGGCGGGGGAGGCGGCTGAAGCGCTGCTCGATGAGGCGGGTCAGCTCGGCGACGCGCCGCGGCTGGGAGGCGGCGAGGTTGGCGGTCTCGCCGGGATCGCGCGCCAGGTCGTAGAGCTCGGTGCGGGCGATCGGGTACTCGAGCGGCGGCTTGCCCGCCGGACCCGGGATGCACGCCGGCTGGAGGTCGTCCGGGTTGTCCACCAGCTTCCAGCCGCCGGCCGCCACGGTGTGGATGCGGCTCGCGCCGTACTCGGAGAAGGCGGGCTTGCCGGCACCGCCGCCGCCCGGGCGCTCCAGGTAGGGGACCAGCGAACGGCCGTCCAGGCGTGGCGGGGGCGGCAGCGCGAGGAGCGCCAGGACGGTGGGCAGCACGTCGATCAGCTCGACCCCCTGCGGCACCCGCGCGCCGGCGGGCAGCAGGCCGTCGGCGGCGAAGCCGAGCGGCACCTGGAGCGCCGTCTGGTAGACCGAGCAGGCGTGGTAGAGATAGCCGTGGTGGGCGTACAGCTCCTCGCCGTGGTCGGCGGCGACGACGACCAGCGTGTGCGCCAGCCGTCCGGCCCGCCGCAGGCCGTCGAGCAGCTCGCCGGCCAGCCGGTCGCTGCCGACGACCGCCGCGTCGTAGAGCGCGTCGAGATGGCGCAGGTCGGCGGCGTCGAGCCGCTGGTGCTCGGTCATCACCGCGTCGAGCCGCCACTTCTTGGGTCCCAGCTGCCCCTCGTAGCCGGGGTCGAGGCGGTCGGCCAGGTCGCCGCCGTTGTAGTAGGGCGGATGGGCGCCGAACAGGTGCACCCAGAGCAGGAAGGGGCCGGAGCCCTTCCCTCCGGCCCCGCCGGCCCAGGCGAGGGCGTCCTGCACGGTCCTGCCGTCCTTGCCGCCGCTGCAGCCGAAGCCGTCCCACCCCTGGTGATTGGCGTCGCACATGTTGCTCAGGAAGGCGCCGGTGCGGTAGCCCGCGGCGTGAAGGAGCTTGGGCAGCGTCGGCAGGTCGTCGGGAAAGCCGTAGCCGTTCTCGTCGACGCCGTGGCCGCTGGGGTAGAGCCCGCTCAGCACCGAGGCGAGCGACGGCCAGGTGGCGGCGCGCTGGGCGAAGGCGCGGTCGAACACCACGCCCCGCGACAGCTGGGCGTCGAGGTTGGGGCTGGTGGCGCGGCGGCGGTAGCCGTAGGCCCCGAGCCGGCCGGCGCGCAGGGTGTCGATGGTCAGCAGCACCACGTTCCAGCCGCGCGCCGCCCCGTCCAGACGGCGGGTGGCGCCGGCGGCGGCGTCCGCCGCGCCGCGCCCGGAGCCGTCCCGGCCGCGGCACCCGGCGAGGGCGGCGAGCGCGGAGGCGAGGCAGAGGGCGAGCGCGGCGGCGAGCAGGCGGGAGGGCTTCAAGGAGGCGGATTGTATCCGAAGAGGTCCGGCCGCCCCTCCGCTC
Source organism: Thermoanaerobaculia bacterium (assembly GCA_030150965.1). Taxonomy (GTDB): domain Bacteria; phylum Acidobacteriota; class Thermoanaerobaculia; order Multivoradales; family UBA5704; genus JASLEW01. The sequence continues at coordinate 2,809 of JASLEW010000356.1, forward strand.
TGCTCCGCCCGCGGTCGTGGCTCAGCTTGCCTCCCTCGGAGACATGGGGAGGGCTCGGAAGCGTGAGCGTGCTCAGCGAATGTCATCCGCTCGCACCTCCTTACTGACTGTCGCGTAAGTGAGTGACAGCTCGCCGCCTCGGAGAAGCCAACTAAGCGGGTCTTCGAGACTCATTAGGCTGTCACGGTCATATGCGACCCTCAGTAGAGCGCTGGGAGCAAGCTGAGCCGTTATCGTCCGGGTCGCCCGGGTCGCCCGGGCACTCCTCTTGGCACGATCGCCGGCGCATGGTATAAAACGCTCCCCCGTCGTCTGCCGACGCGATCGGCGACCCCTCCTGGCATGTCCCGGCGTGCCCGCCGGCCTTTCTCCATCGACCTGGGCGCTCGTGCCGTCGGCGCGGGCGGGGAGTGGTGCGATGGAGCCATGGGCAGCGTTGGACGATGCACTCTCGTTGCAGCCGGAAGCCGTCTGGGAGGAGCTGGTCGGGCGCTTCGGCGCCGGACTCAAGACGCGCGTCGGCGGCGTGCTGCGCCGCTGCGGCGTGCCGCCGCGCGTCGACCAGGTCGAGGAGATCGTGCAGGAGGTCTACTGCCGGCTGCTGGTGAGCGGCGGCCGGCGCCTGCGGCGCTGCCGGGCGACGAGCGACGCCCAGGTCGCCGCCTTCCTCGGCCGGGTGGCCGAACGGGTGGTGCTCGACCAGCTGCGCGCCGCCCGCGCGCTCAAGCGCGGCGGCGACCAGCCCACCGACAACGCCGTCATGGACGAGCGGGCGCTGGACCCGCGCGCCGACCCCGAGGAGCTGCTGCTCGGCCGCGAGCGCCTGCGCCTGTTTCTGGAGCGCTGCGGCGCCGCGGCCGGCCGGCGCGAGCTGCGGCGCAATGCCCGCATCCTGGTCCTGGCGTTCGACGGCTGGAGCAGCCGGGAGATCGCGCGGGAGGTGGGGGGCCGGCTCTCCGCCCGCGGCGTCCGTGGCCTGCTCCGCCGCATGCGCCGCAAGGGCGGGGCGGAGGCGCTGGACCGGCTGCGGCTGGTGCGCGGCCCCGGGCGCTCCCGCCCCCGGGCGCGGACGGCGGCGGGCGACGGCGCGGCCGCGCCCC
>JASLEW010000362.1 GCA_030150965.1 Thermoanaerobaculia bacterium
CGCCGCCGCCCCGCGGCGGGCGCGGCGGAGCAGCTCGCCGTAGGGCGGCGGCGCTGGCGCGCCGCGGCGTCGGGCCCGAAGCGGTGGTGCCGATCCTCTCCCCTCGCGGCCTGCCGTTCCTCACCGCGGTGCTGGCGGTGCTGGAGGCCGGCGGCGCCTACCTGCCGCTCGACCCCGGGCAGCCGGCCGCCCGCGCCCTGGGGGTGCTGCGGCAGAGCGGCGCCCGCCTGCTGCTGTCGGGCGGCGGCCTGGGCCCGCCGCTCCTCGCCGCGGCGCCCGAGCCTCTCCGCCTCGACGTCCTGGAGCTCGAAGAGCTGGGGCATCTGGGAGCCGAGCCGCCGCTCGGCGAGCGCCTGGACGGCAGGCCACAAGGCAACCGCCTGGACAGCGAGCCGTCGCACGCCGAGCACCTGCTCGGCGAGCGGCTGGACGGCGAGCGGCAGGATGGCGAGGCAGCTCCGCGATCCGGGCGGGCGGCGCCCGGAGCGGCGGCCCCGGGGCTCGACTCCCTCGCCTATGTCATCTACACCTCGGGCTCGACCGGGCAGCCCAAGGGCGTGATGATCCCGCACCGCGGCCTGGCCAACCACACGCGCATCACCCTGGAGGTGCTGGGCCTGGGCGGCGCGGACACGGTGGCGCAGAACGCCGCCCAGAGCTCCGACATCTCGGTCTGGCAGATGCTCTCGGCCCTCGCCGCCGGCGGCCAGGTCGCCATCTATCCGGACGCGGTCGCCCACGACCCGGCGGCGCTGCTCGCCGCGGTGGCGCGCGACCGGGTGACGGTGCTGGAGCTGGTCCCCTCGCTGCTCGCCGCGATGCTGGAGGCCGCCGCGGCGGGCGATGGGCAGGACCTGGCGTGCCTGCGGTGGCTGATCCCCACCGGCGAGGCCCTGCCGCCCGAGCTCTGCCGGCGCTGGCTCGCCCGCCACCCCGGCATCCCGATGCTCAACGCCTACGGGCCGACGGAGTGCTCCGACGACGTGAGCTTCAGCCTGGTGCGCGAGGCGCCCGCCGGCGCGGCCTGGCGCCCGCCGATCGGCCGGCCGGTGGCCCACATGCGGCTCTACGTCCTGGACCGCGGCCTCCGCCCGCAGCCGATCGGCGTGCCGGGCGAGCTGTGCATCGGCGGCGCGGGGGTGGGACGCGGCTACCTCGGCGAGCCGGCGCGCACCGCCCTGGCGTTCGTGCCGGACCCAGCGGCGGACGCCGCCCCGGGGACGCGCCTCTACCGCACCGGCGACCTGGCGCGCTGGGGCGCGGAGGGCGCGCTCGAGTTCCTCGGCCGGATCGATCACCAGGTCAAGGTGCGGGGCTTCCGCATCGAGCTCGGGGAGATCGAGGCGGCGCTGGCGTCGCATCCCGCGGTGCAGGAGGCGGTGGCGGACGTGCGCGGCGAGGGGACGGCGCAGCGCCTGGTCGCCTGGGTGCTCGCCGGCGCCGCCGGCCCGGACCTCGCCGCCGCCCTGCGCGGGCATCTCCAGGCCCGGGTGCCGCATCACATGATCCCGGCGGCGATCGTGCCCGTCGCCGCCCTCCCCCGCACCGCCAGCGGCAAGGTCGACCGCCGCGCCCTGCCCGATCCGGCGGCGCCCGCCGGGGCGGCGGAGCCCGCGGCGCCGCGGACGCCCCTGGAAACGTACCTGGCCGGCCTCTGGCGCGAGGCGCTGGCGCTCGCCAGCGTCGGCGTCCACGACTCCTTCTTCGATCTCGGCGGCAACTCGATCACCGCCGCGATCCTGATGAACCGCCTGCAGCGCGAGATGGGCGGCGTGATCCACGTCGTCGTCCTCTTCGACGCCCCGACGGTGGCGCAAATGGCGGCCTACCTGGGGCGCGAGCAGCGCGAGGCGGTCGTCCGCCGGTTCGGCGCGGAGTCGCTCGGCACCGCGGCGGACGGCGCGATCGGCGCGATCGGCGCGATCGGCGCCGAGGGCGGACGCCGCGCCCCGGCCGGGCGGGTGGACGCCGCGCGGCTGGCCGCCTTCCGCGCCCTCATCCCGCCGCTGCCGCCCTGCCCGGACCTGGCGGCGGAGAGGAACCCGCCGGCCGTCTTCATCCTCTCCCCGCCGCGCGCCGGCTCGACGCTGCTGCGCGTCATGCTCGGCGGCCACCCGCGGCTCTTCGCGCCGCCGGAGCTCGAGCTGCTGTCGTTCAACACCATGGCCGAGCGCGAGGCCGCCTTCCCCGGCCGCAACAGCTTCTGGCTGGAGGGGGCGATCCGCGCCGTCATGGAGCTGCGCGGCTGCGGCGTCGAGCAGGCGCGGCGGATCATCGGCGAGGCCGTCGCCCAGGGCTGGACGACGCAGCGCTTCTACCGCCGGCTCCAGGAGTGGCTGGGCGGCCGGACGCTGGTGGACAAATCGACCCCCTACGCCCTCGACCGCAGCGTCCTGCGCCGCGCCGAGGAGGCGTTCGCCAGCCCGTTCTACATCCATCTCGTCCGCCACCCCTACTCCGCCGTCCGCTCGTTCGAGGAGACCAAGCTCGACGAGCTGTTCTTCCGCCACGCCCACCCCTTCGCCCGCGCCGAGCTGGCCGAGCTGATCTGGGTGGCGAGCCACCAGAACATCCTGGAGCACCTCGCCGCGGTGCCGGCGGAGCGCCAGATCCGCGTCCTCTTCGAGGACCTGGTGCGCCGCCCCGAGGCCGAGATGCGGCGGCTCTGCGCCGCCCTCGGTCTCGACCTCGACCCGGCGATGATCGATCCCTACCGGCAGGGCCGGCAGCGGATGACCGACGGCATCCACGCCGAGGGGAAGATGCTCGGCGACGTCAAGTTCCTGCAGTACAGGACCGTCGAGGCGGGGGTCGCCGAGCGCTTCCGGGAGGCGCGGGAGGACTCCCTCGGCGAGCCGGCCTGGGAGATGGCCGCCCGCCTGGGCTACGAGCGGCCGGCGACGGTGCCGGCGACGGTGCCGCCGGTCGTCCCGCGGCGCGGCGGCCCCGGCGGGCCGCTGCCGCTCTCCTTCGCCCAGCAGCGCCTCTGGTTCATCGATCAGCTGACCCCGGGCACCCCGCTCTACAACCTGCCGGTGGCGCTGCGGGTCGAGGGGCCGCTCGACCCGCGGGTGCTGGCCGCCGCCCTCGGCGAGGTGGTGCGGCGCCACGAGGCGCTGCGCACGGTCTTCGCCCTGCGCGACGGCGAGCCGGTGCAGGCCGTCCAGCCGGCGGCGCCGTTCGCGCTGCCGGTGGTGGACCTGTCGCGCCTGCCGGGGTCGCCGGAGCCGGACTCCGCCGGCCGGTCCGATCGAAGGGTCCCGGAGGCCCTCGCCCTGGCGGGCGAGGAGGCCGCCCGCCCGTTCGACCTCGCGCGCGGCCCGCTGCTGCGCGGAGTCCTGGTGCGCCTCGGCGCCGCCGACCACCTGGTCGCCCTCACCCTGCACCACATCGCCAGCGACGGCTGGTCCCTGGGCATCCTGGTGCGCGAGGTCGCGGCGCTCTACCGGGCGCTGGCCGGGGACGCCGCGGGCGGGCCAGGCAGCTTGCAGGAGGCGGGGGAGCGACGGGAGCCACCGGAGCCACCGGGGCCGAGAGGGCCGCGGGAGCGGCGGCAGCCGCGCAAGCAGCCGGAGCTACCGGAGCTCTCAGCGCCGCGAGCGATGCCGGTACCATCGGTCCTGCCCGAGCTGCCGGTGCAGTACGCGGACTTCGCGCTCTGGCAGCGCTCGTGGCTGCACGGCGAGGTCCTGGAGCGCGAGCTCGCCTTCTGGCGCCGGGCGCTCGAAGGGCTGCCGCCGCTGCTCGGCCTGCCCGCCGACCGGCCGCGGCCGGCGCGGCAGAGCTTCCGCGGCGCCTCCCGGCCGCTGCGGCTGCCGGCCGGCCTCACCCGCCGGATCGAGGCGCTCGCCCGGAGCGCGGAGGCGACCCTGTTCATGGCCCTCCTGGCCGGCTTCCAGGCGCTCCTGGGGCGCTTCAGCGGCCAGGACGACCTGGCGGTGGGCTCGCCGATCGCCGGACGCAACCGGGCGGAGATCGAAGGGCTGATCGGGTTCTTCGTCAACACCCTGGTGCTGCGCGGCGACCTGTCGGGCGAGCCGTCGTGCCGCGAGCTGCTGCGGCGGGCGCGGGAGACGGCGCTCGCCGCCTACCGGCACCAGGACGTGCCGTTCGAGAAGCTGGTCGAGGAGCTGGCGCCGCGGCGCAGCCTGGCGCACGCGCCGCTCTTCCAGGTGATGCTCGTGCTGCAGAACGCTCCCGCCGAGAGGGTGGAGATCCCTGGCCTGCACCTGCGCCCGCTGGGCGGGGCGGAGACCATGGCCCGGTTCGACCTCACCCTCAACCTGGGCGAGCACGGCGGCGAGCTGGCCGGCACGCTGCAATACGCCGCCGACCTGTTCGACGCCGCGACGATCGACCGCCTGGCGGCGCACTTCGCGCGGCTGCTGGCCGGCATGGCCGAGGAGCCCGAGCGCCGGGCGGGCGAGCTGGACCTGCTCAGCCCCGAGGAGACCCGGCAGCTCCGCGCCTGGAACGAGACGGCCGTGGCTTATGCCCTCGACCGGCCGCTGCACGCCTGGATCGAGGAGCAGGCCGACCGCACCCCCGAGGCGGTGGCCGTGGTCTTCGAGGACCAGGAGCTGACCTACCGCGAGCTCGACCGGCGCGCCGACCGCTTGGCCCACCGCCTCCGCGCCCTCGGCTGCGGGCCGGAGAGCCGCGTCGGCGTCCTGCTCGAGCGCTCGGCCGAGCTGCCGGTCGCTCTCCTCGGCATCCTCAAGGCGGGCGCCGCCTACGTGCCCCTCGATCCCGAGCACCCGGCCGAGCGGCTGGCCTTCCAGGAGCGCGAGGCCGGCCTGCGACGGATCGTGACCACCCCGGGCCTCGCCGCCGCGCTGGCCGGCGCCCTGCCGGAGGCGAGCGACCGCTTCCTCGTGCTGGAGCCCGGCGGCGCCGCCGACCATCCTGGGGCGGCCGTGGACACCGACCATCCGAACGCGGCGGCCGCCGCCGCCAGTCCGCACGCGGCTCTCGACGCCGACTGCCCGGCCTACGTCATCTACACCTCGGGCTCCACCGGCCGGCCGAAGGGGGCGATGATCTCCCACCGCGCCATCGTGAACCGGCTGCTGTGGATGCAGGACGCCCTCCGCCTCTCCCCCGCCGACCGGGTGCTGCAGAAGACCCCGTACACCTTCGACGTGTCGGTCTGGGAGCTGTTCTGGCCGCTGATGACCGGCGCCCGCCAGGTGGTGGCCCGCCCCGGCGGCCACCGCGACAACGACTATCTGAAGGCGCTGGTGGCCGCCCAGGGGATCACGGTGCTGCACTTCGTGCCGTCCATGCTGCAGCTGTTCCTCGACGAGCCCGGCGTCGAGGGGTGCCGCGCCCTGCGCGACGTGGTGTGCAGCGGCGAGGCGCTGCCCGCCGAGCTCGCCCGGCGGTTCGCCCGGCGCCTCGGCCGCGCGCGCCTGCACAACCTTTATGGCCCGACCGAGGCGGCGGTGGACGTCACCTCCTGGACCTGCGGCGAGGGCGACGAGAGCGGCGGCATACCGATCGGGCGGCCCATCGCCAACACCCGGATCCACCTGCTCGGCCGCGCACTGCTGCCGCTGCCGATCGGCGCGCAGGGCGAGCTGTTCATCGGCGGCGTCAACCTGGCGCGCGGCTACGTCGGCCGCCCCGATCTCACCGCCGAGCGGTTCCTGCCCGACCCCACCGGCGGCGAGCCCGGCGGGCGGATGTACCGCACCGGCGACCTGGCCCGGCGGCGGCAGGACGGCGCGGTCGAGCACCGCGGCCGCACCGACCACCAGGTCAAGATCCGCGGCTTCCGCATCGAGCTGGGCGAGATCGAGGCGGCGCTCCTGGCGCTGCCGGGGGTGCGCGAGGCGGCCGTGACGGTGCGGGAGGACCGCCCCGGCGACCGGCGGCTGGTGGCCTACGTCGTCGGTCCCGCCCCGACCGGCGACCTGCGCGAGCAGCTGCGCGCGCGGCTGCCGGAGCACATGGTGCCGGGGGCGTTCGTGCTCCTCGCGGCGCTGCCGCTGCTGCGCAACGGCAAGTTGGACCGCGGAGCCCTACCCGCTCCGACGCCCGCGGGCGGCGAGGCGGACGGCGGCGCGCCGCGGACGCCGGTGGAGGAGGCCCTCGCCGGCATCTGGACCGAGGTGCTCGGGGTCGAACGGATCGGCGCGGAGAGCAATTTCTTCGACCTGGGCGGCCATTCGCTGCTGGCCGTGCGGGTGATGGCGCACGTCGAGCGCGTCTTCGGCGCCAGGGTGCCGATCTCGGCGCTCTTCGAGGCGCCGACCCTGGAGCGCCTGGCGCGGGAGATCCAGCGCCGGCCGGTACGGCGCTCGGTGCCGCTCGCGCGCCTGCATCCGGGCGGCGCGGGGAGGCCGCTGTTCCTGGTCCATCCGGTCGGCGGCGACGTGTTCCCCTACGTCGAGCTGGCGAAGCGGCTGGGGGCCAGGCGTCCGGTCTACGGCGTGCAGGCGGTCGCCGACGGCGCCGCGCCGAGGATGGCGGCGCCGGCGATGGAGGAGGTGGCGGCGCAGTACCTGGCGACGGTGCGCGCGGTGCAGCCCGAGGGCCCCTGGCTGCTGGGCGGCTGGTCGTCCGGCGCCGTCACCGCCTACGAGATGGCGCGGCAGATCGAGGAGGACGCCGGCAGCCCCGACGCGGCGCTGCTGACGATGCTCGACCCGCCGCCGCCGCCGCGCGGGCGCATCGAGGCCGCCGACGAAACCGAGGTGCTGGTCGCCTTCTCCCGCCTCGGGCGGCCGTCGGACGAGCAGGGGCTGCTGATCCGCGAGATGCTCGCGGGGCTGGACCTGGAGGCCGGGCTCGACCGCCTGCTGGAGCTGGCGCGCACCAGGGGCGGGCTGCGGGAGCTGGAGAAGCCCTGGCTGCGCGAGCGCTTCGACCTGTTCTGCCGCGCCATGCAGACCGTGGAGGGCTACCTGCCGCGCCCCTTCGGCGGCCGGGTGACCCTGTTCCGCGCCGGCGCCTCGCTGCCTCCGGGCGACGCCGACCTCACCTCGGGCTGGGGCCGGCTCGCCGCGGCCGAGGCCCACCTCGTCGCCGACGCCGACCACGGCTCGCTGCTCGAGAGCCCCGCGCTCGATCGGCTGGTGGAGCGCCTGGAGAGCGCGCTCGACGCCGCCGAGGCCTTCCGCAGCACATGAATAGAGAGGAGGAGCCTTTGACCATCTTCGATACCTTGGAATCGGAGGTCCGCTCGTACAGCCGGCTGTTCCCGGCGGTCTTCGAACGCGCCGCCGGCTCGCGGCTGTTCGACGAGTCCGGGCGGGAGTACATCGACTTCTTCAGCGGCGCGGGAACCCTCAACTACGGCCACAACAACCCGCTCTTCAAGGAGCTCCTCCTCGACTACCTGCGGCGCGACGGGATCACCCACGCGCTCGACATGGCCACCACCGCCAAGCGGGACTTCCTCATCCGCTTCGGCCGCGTGATCCTGGAACCGCGCGGGCTGCGCCACAAGGTCCAGTTCACCGGTCCCACCGGGGCCAACGCGGTCGAGGCCGCCCTCAAGCTGGCGCGCAAGGTCACCGGCCGGACGAACGTTCTCTACTTCCACAACGCCTACCACGGCGTGACCCTGGGCGCCCTGGCGGTCACCGGCAACTCCTCCAAGCGGCGCGGCGCCGGCGTGCCGCTGTCGTGCACCACGCCGGTCCCCTTCGAGGGCGACCTCGGGGAGGGCGACACGCTCGAATACCTGCGGGTGGTGCTGGAGAACCCTGCGAGCGGCTGCGACCTGCCGGCGGCGGCGATCGTCGAGACGGTGCAGGCGGAGGGCGGCGTCCGCGCGGCGAGCGCCGCCTGGCTGCGGCGGCTGGCGGAGTTGCTGCGCCGCCACGGCGTCCTGCTGATCGTCGACGACATCCAGGCGGGCTGCGGGCGCACCGGCACCTTCTTCAGCTTCGAGGCCGCGGGGATCGTGCCCGACCTCGTCTGCCTGTCGAAGTCGATCAGCGGCTTCGGCCTCCCCATGGCCCTGCTCCTCATCCGTCCGGAGCTGGACGTCTGGTCCCCCGGGGAGCACAACGGTACGTTCCGCGGCAACAACCTCGCCTTCGTCACCGCGGCGGCGGCCCTCGACTACTGGCAGGACGGCGCGTTCAGCGGCGAGATCCTGCGCAAGGCAGGGCTGGTCCGCTCGCGCCTCGAGCGGATCGCCGCGCGGCAGCCGCAGGTCTGCGGCGCGCCGCGCGGGCGCGGGCTCATCCAGGGTCTCCACCTGGAGCCCGGCGGGCTCGCGTCCGCGGTCGCGCGGCAGGCGTTTGAGCGCGGCCTCATCATCGAGGCCGCCGGCCCGCGGGACGAGGTGCTGAAGCTCCTGCCGCCCCTGGTGATCGGCGACGAGGAGCTCGCCCGCGGCCTCGACATCCTGGAAGCCTCCCTGGAGCACACCCTCGCCGGCGCCGGAGCCGAGAGTGCCGTGCTGCCGGTGGAGGGAAGCGCCTGACGAGCAGCCGCCATGCAGCCGGAAGACCGCCCGGGTCCCCCCACCCCACCACCCGCCGCAGGGGGGCTCGCCGCACGCCTGGCGGCCCGGCAAGCGCAGCTCCAGCGCCTCCGGGAGGGTCTCCCCGCGGGGACGCTCGCGGCGCTCGACCGCCGCCTGCGGGATGCCGCGCAGGCGGCGCCGGAAGCGCGGACCGCGCCGCTGGCCATCCCGCACCGGCCCGCGGACGCCGGCGCCGGTCCCCGCGAGGAGCCCACCTCCTTCGCCCAGGAGCGCCTCTGGTTCCTCGCCCAGCTCGATCCGCACAGCCTGGCCTACAACCTGCCGGCGGCGGTCCGCCTCGCCGGGACGCTCGATCTGGCGGCGCTGCGCCACGCCCTCTCCACCGTCGTCCGCCGCCATGAGACCCTGCGCACCACCTTCGCCGCGCGCGACGGCGAGCCGGTGCAGAGGATCGCGCCGCCCGGCGTCACGGCCCTGCCGGTCGTCGATCTCCGGGGGCTCGGCGGCCGTGGCGGCAGTGGCGGAAATGGCGGCAGCGGCGGCAGTGGCGGCGACAGCGCCGACGACGCTGCCGACGCCGACGACGCCTACGGCCGCGAGGACGCGAAGGCCGCCGACCGCGCCAAGGGCGCCGACCGCGGCAACATCGCCGGCGGCGCCCACCTCACCAGCGGCGCCAATCTCGCCAGCGGCGCCCACCTCGCCAGCGGCGCCGGCCTCGCAGACGCCGAGGCGCGGCGGCTCGTCCGGGAGGCCGCGCGGCGGCCGTTCGACCTGGCCGCCGGCCCGCTCTTCGCCCCCCTCCTGCTGCGCGAGTCGGCGCGGCGGGCGACGCTGTTCCTCGGCATCCACCACATCGTCACCGACGCCTGGTCGATGGGGGTGCTGGTGCGGGAGCTGGCGGCGCTCTACGCCGCGCGCGCCGGCGGCCCGGGAGGACCGGGCGGCGCGCCGGCGGCGCTTGCCGAGCTGCCGATCCAATACGCCGACTACGCCCGCTGGCAGCGCGGCTGGCTGACCGGGGAGGTGCTCGCCGAGCACCTCGCCTACTGGCGCCGGCAGCTGGCGGACCTCGCGCCGGAGCTCGCCC
>JASLEW010000442.1 GCA_030150965.1 Thermoanaerobaculia bacterium
CCAACGCGCTGGCCGCCGTCGGGCTGGGGAGCGCGCTCGGCGCGCCGCGCGCCGCGCTCGCCGCCGGCCTGGCGGCGGTGCGCAACGACCAGGGCACCGACAACCCGGGGCGCTGCTACGTCACCGAGATCGGCGGCTTCCGCGTGCTGCTCGACTACGCCCACAACCCGCACGGCCTCGCCGCGCTCGCCGCGCTCGCCGGGAGCCTCCCCGCGGAGCGCCGCCTGGTGCTCCTCGGCCAGGCCGGCGACCGCAGCGACGAGGCGATCCGCCAGCTCGCGCGCACGGCCTGGTCGCTGCGCCCCGACCGGGTGATCCTCAAGGAGATCCCCAACATGCTGCGCGGACGCCTGCCGGGCGAGGTGGTGGCGCTGCTCGAGGACGAGCTGCTGCGGCTGGGCGCCCGCGCCGAGCAGCTGGGGCACGCCGCCGACGAGGTGGACGCGGTGGGCCAGGCCCTGGCCTGGGCGCGGCCGGGAGACCTCCTGCTGCTGCTCGTCCACAAGCAGCGGGACGAGGCGATGGCGCTGCTCACCCAGCAGCGCGGCGGCTGGCGGTAGGTTCGATCGGCCGATGACTGCGGCCGCCGCCTCAGCGCCGCAGCCAGACCTCGACCCGGCGGTTCCGGGCGCGCCCTTCCTCCGTGTCGTTGCCGGCCACCGGCCGCGCCTTGCCGAAGCCGGTCACCGCCGCCGCCTGCAACCCTTCCTGCAGCAGCTCGCGGGCGACCGCGCGAGCCCGCTCGCGCGACAGCCGCAGGTTGGCGGCGTCGCCGCCGACGTTGTCGGTGAAACCGATCAGGAGCAGGGCGCGCCTGTGGTTGCCCGGCAGGGCGAGCCGCTCGACCAGCCGGCCGACGTCGCGCCGCGCCTTGTTGTCGAGGGCGTTGCTGCCCTTTTCAAAGCGGAAGTTGAGGCGCTGCTGCTCGGCGTCGCGGGTGAGCACGGCGTACTCCGAGGGCACCTCGCCGCCGGCAGCCTGCACATCCTCCAGGGTCCGGGTGGCGGCCTTGAGCAGCGACTGCCCGACAAAGCCGGTGGCATCGACGATCTGCTGGCCGGCGTCGGAGAGGGCGAAGGCCACGAAGCGGGTGGCCCAGGAGCTTGGCGCGAGCGGCGGCAGGTAGAGGTAAAGGCGCCGCGACAGGCGGTAGTCCTCCGTCGCCACGGTGAAGACGGTGGGGCGCAGCGCCAGCGCCCCGGCGTCCGAGACCTTCAGGGCCTTGCAGCCGCGGATGTAGGGCATGCCGACGAAGCCGATGCCGGCGGCGTCGGCCGCGACGTCGTCGGAGAGCTTCTCGCTGTCCTCGTAGTCGTGGCGGGCGTAGGGTGCGAGCGGGCAGTCCTTGAGCACCATGGCCTTGAAGATGTCGAAGGTGCCCGACTTGTCGTTGCGGGAATAGACCCGGATCGCCGCGGCGGCGCCGCCAACCTGTGACCAGTCGGTGATCCGGCCGCAGAAGATGTCGCGGATCTGGGTCACCGAAAGGCTTTCGATCGGGTTCACCGGGCTGACCAGAACGGCCACGCCGTCCAGGCCCAGGACGTGCTCGCTGGTGGCCGAGGTCATGATGCCGCTGAATTTCGCCTGTTCCTCGGGCTTGATGCGGCGCGAGGCCAGGCCGATGTCGGCCTTGCCGCTCGCCAGGTCCTCGAACGCCGTGCCGGTGCCGTGGGCCTGCACCTCGATGACCACGGGCGACCCGTTGAGGGTGCCCTCGACCGTCAGCTCGTCCTCCCTGCCGGGGACCTGATGCACCCGCACCGCCCCGAGCTTTTCCAGGAACTTCTCGGCCAGGTTCGGCGCCAGGGTCTTGCCGATGGTGTTCGAGCCGTGCAGGCGCAGGATCGGTGCCGGGCCGCCGCCGCTGCCTCCGGGCGGCGCCTTCCGCACGCCGGCCTGGTAGCCGAGCCAGGCACACAGGGCCAGGATCAGGAGGCCGAGGACGGCCCGCGCCGGCGACGAGCGTCGCGGGGGTTGTGGGGCTTCGGGCACCAGGGCGAGCACGGGAAATGACCCAATCTTAGCTCGGCGACGCGGCAGTAGCTTTCGTGTTGTGCTGGTTGTCGCAGGGCTGTAACAGGAGGGGAGCTTACCGGCTTGGAGTATGGAGTATGTACGCCCACCGGGCACTCCCGGATAATGGCGCGCGGGAGGAAGAAAGCCATGAGGAAGTCCGTGCGTCGCAAGGTGGTTCTGAGCCGCGAGACCCTGTGCCTGCTGGAGAGCCGCGAGATGCTGGAGGCCGCGGGCGGCGAGCTGACGCTCACCTGCCCGGGCGTGACCTGCAAGCCCACGGTGCGCGGCATCACCGGCTGCTCCGTGAATCTCCCCTGCTGAGCGCCCGGAGGCACCCTCCGGGCCGCGGGCCGCGGGAGCGCTCGCTTCGAGGAGCCGGCCGAGCGCAGGCGGCCGGCTCCTCGGGCCCCTCCTCGGCTAGCCGGCGGAGGGAGCCGCGGCGGCGCCGGGCAGCGGCTCGACCACCACGGCGGTGCCGTAGCAGAGCACCTCGGTGACCCCCTTCATCACCTCGGTGGCGTCGTAGCGCATGCAGACGATGGCGTTGGCGCCGTGCTGCTCGGCGTGCTGCACCATGATGTCGTAGGCCTCGGCGCGCGTCTTCTCGCACAGCGAGGTGAACAGCGTGATGTTGCCGCCGACGATGGTCTGGAGGCTGCCGCCGATGGTGCCGATGATCGAGCGCGAGCGCACGGTGATGCCGCGCACGATGCCGATGTTGCGGACCGTGCGGTGGCCGTCGATCGACAGACCGGTGGTGACCATGGAGTGGTTCATCGGTGCTCCCTTCTTTTCACCGCGGCCTTGGTGCCGCGAGGTTGCGGGTTTCCGCCGCTGGCACGAGTTGAAACCAGCCTAGTGTCCCGCACGGTTAGTTCGCATGGTAGTCGCGCCGCAATCCGGCTTCCTGGCCAGGCGCGCCGACGCAAGCGTAGCAGGGACTACGGTGAGGAGGCGCAACGCCGCCAGGGAGCCGGAGGGCAAGCGAATACCA
>JASLEW010000444.1 GCA_030150965.1 Thermoanaerobaculia bacterium
GTCGTGGGCGAGCTCTGCCTGGCCGGCGCCGGGTTGGCGCGGGGCTACCTGAACCGGCCCGAGCGGACGGCCGGGAGCTTCGTGCCGCACCCCTTCTCCAGGCTCCCCGGCGAGCGGCTCTACCGGACGGGCGATCTGGCCTTCCGCCGGCCGGAGGGCAGCCTGGAAGTCCTCGGCCGCCTCGATCACCAGGTCAAGGTCCGCGGTTTCCGTGTCGAGCTCGGGGAGATCGAGGCGGTGCTGGCCGCGGTGCCAGGCGTGCGCGAGGCCGCGGTGGCGGCGCGCGAAAGCTCCTCCACCGGCCTGCACCTGGTGGCCTACGTGGTGAGCGACGTCACCGCCGACGCGCTGCGCCGCACCTTACAGGAGCGGCTGCCGGAGCACATGGTGCCGTCGTGGTTCGTGGCGCTCGACGCCCTGCCGCTGACGCCGAACGGCAAGCTCGACCGCCGCGCGCTGCCGGCGCCGGAGCGGCTGGCCGGGGGCGCAGGTCCGGGAGCGGGGTATGTGGCGCCGCGGACGCCGGTCGAAGAGCTGATGGCGGCGATCTGGTCGGACGTGCTGGGCGTGCCGCGGGTGGGAGCCGAGGACAACTTCTTCGAGCTGGGAGGGCACTCGCTGCTGGCCGTGCGGGCCATCGCACGGCTGCGTTCCATCTTCCCGGTCGATCTGCCGCTGCGCGTTCTCTTCGAGCGCCCCACCGTGGGCGGTGCCGCCCGCGCGGTGACCGAGGCTCTCGGCGGAGAGGACGTCGCCGACGACATCGTGCGGCTCTACCAGCAGCTGCAAGCGCTCAGCGACAGGGAGGTCGAGGAGTTGCTCTCGCAATGACACAGACGATGCTCTCCACCGGCCGCCTCGCCCTGCTGAAAAAGATTCTCCAGGAGCGTGGAATCGGCGTGAGCCGAGCGCAGAGCGAGCCGCTGCGGCGCCGCCCGGGGGATGGGCCGTGGGCGCTCTCCTTCGCCCAGGAGCGTCTGTGGTTCATCGATCAGCTGGAGCCCGGCAGCGCGCTCTACAACGTGCCGGTGCACGTGCGCCTCGAGGAGAGGCCGCGGGTCGATGTCCTGCGGCGTGCGCTCGCCGAGATCCTGCGCCGGCACGAGGTGCTGCGCACCCGCTATGAGAGCCTGGCCGGCCGGCCGGTGCAGGTGATCGACCGCGAGCCGGTGGCGGAGGTCCTGCCGCTGGTCGACCTCGGGGGACTGGCCGCCGCCGCCCGCGGCAGGGAGATGCGGCGGCTGGCGGCCGAGGCGGCGGCGCGGCCGTTCGACCTCGGCCGGGGTCCGGTCTTTCGCGCGCTGCTGGTGCGCATGGACGAGGCGGAGCACCGGCTGCTCGCCAACCTGCACCACATCGTCTGGGATGCGGCCTCGACCCAGGTGCTGCTGCGGGAGCTGTCCACGCTCTACGCGGCGTTCGCCGCCGGCGAGGCCTCGCCGCTGCCGGTGCTGCCGGTGCAGTACGCCGACTATGCAGCCTGGCAGCGGGCCTGGTTCGAGAGCGCGGATGCGGCGGCGGAGCTGGCGTATTGGCGCGGTGTCTTGGGGGGGCCGGGAGCGGAGCCGCCGGTGCTGGAGCTGCCCACCGACCGGCCGCGGCCGGCGGCGCAGACCTGGCGCGGCGCGGCGCGCTCGGCGGTGCTGTCCGGCGAGCTGGGCGCGGCGCTGGACCGCTTGGGCCGGCGGTCGGGAGCGACGCTGTTCATGACGCTGCTGGCGGTGTTCGTGGGTCTGCTGCGGCGTTACAGCGGCCAGCCGGATCTATGCGTGGGCACGCCGATCACCGGCCGGCACCGGATGGAGCTGGAAAATCTGATCGGTTTCTTTCTCAACACGCTGGTGATCCGCGTGGATCTGCCGGGAGACCCGCAATTCGCCGACCTCCTGGCCCTGGTGCGGGAGAGATCGCTCGCCGCGTTCGCCAACCAGGTCCTGCCCTTCGAGAAGCTGGTCGAGGAGCTGCAGCCGAGCCGCAACCTGTCCCATTCGCCGCTGTTCCAGGTGATGTTCGTTCTCCTGCATGACGCGGAGACCCCCTCGTTGCCGGGCGGCCTGTGGCGGGCCGAGCCGGTGGCGGTGCGGACGTCGAAGTTCGACCTGACCCTGGCGGTCGGGGCGGGAGCGTCGGGGACGGCGGTGACGGTCGAGTACAACACCGACCTCTTCGACGGCGCCACGATGGCGCGCCTGCTCGATCATTTCGGCCATCTGGCGGCGGCGGCGGCCGGGCAGGCGGAGCGGCGTCTCTCGGCCCTGCCGCTGCTCGGCGCGGCGGAGCGGCAGGCGCTCCTGGTCGAAAGCAACGACACCGCGGCCTCCTATGCCACGGGGGGAGCGCACCGTCTGTTCGAGGCGCAGGTGGAGCGTGCGCCGGAGGCGACGGCCCTGGTGTGGGAGGACGAGAATCTCAGCTATGGCGAGCTGGATCGGCGCGCTGGGCGCTTGGCGCGGCGGCTCGGCGAGCTGGGCGTGGGCGCGGAGTCGCGGGTGGGCCTGCAGCTCGAGCGGTCGCCGGACCTCTTGATCGGCCTGCTGGCGATCCTGCAGGCGGGCGGCGCCTATGTGCCGATCGATCCTCTCTATCCGCCGCGGCGCCGGGAGCTGATGCTGGCCGATGCCCAGGTGTCGGTGCTGCTCACCCGCGAGAGCCTGGCGGGCGACCTCGCGGGCGGCTATCCGCTGCTGTGCCTGGACCGCGAGGCGCTCGGCCCGGCGCTGGTTGGCTCGGATGGCCCCTCCCGCCCGGTGGAGGTCGCCGACTCGAACCTCGCCTACGTGATCTACACCTCGGGTTCGACCGGCCGCCCGAAGGGCGTGAGCCTGCCGCACGGCGCCCTGCGCAACCTGATCGAGTGGCACCTCGCGACCCTGCTCGGTGGCGCGCGGACGCTGCAGTTCGCCTCGGTGAACTTCGATGTGAGCTTCCTGGAGATGTTCGCCTGCTGGGGCTCCGGCGGAACGCTGCACCTGATCCCGGAAGAGGTGCGCCGCGACGTGGCGATGCTGGGCCGGTACCTGGTGAGCCGGAGTCTGGAGAAGGTGATCCTGCCGGTGGTGGTCCTGCAGCAGCTGGCCGAGGAGTACGGCCGCGGCGGGGATCTGCCGCCGCTCTCGGAGGTGACGACCACGGGCGAGCAGCTGCAGACGACCCGGGCGATGAGCGAGCTGTTCCAGCGCCTGGGCTCGTGCGCGTTTCACAACCATTACGGCCCGACGGAGAGCCATGTGGCGACGGCGTACCGGCTGAGCCGGGAGCCCGGGGATTGGCTGACCCATCCGCCGATCGGGGTACCCATCGGCAACAGCTCGACCTGGCTGCTCGATCGCGACCTGGCGCCGGTGCCCATGGGAGCGGCCGGGGAGCTCTATCTGGGAGGGGCCTACCTGGCTCGCGGCTACCTGGGCCGGCCGGACCTGACGGCGGAGCGCTTCGTGCCCCACCCGTTCGGCGAGGCGGGCGGCGAGCGCCTGTACCGGACGGGGGACAAGGTCCGCCGTCTGGTGGACGGCACGCTGGACTTCCTGGGCCGGTTCGACGATCAGGTGAAGGTGCGGGGATTCCGCGTCGAGCTCGGGGAGATCGAGTCGGTGCTGGGCCGGCATCCCGACGTGCTGCGGGTGACGGTTTTGGCGCGGGAGGCGGGGCCGGGGGATCGCCGCCTGATCGCGTACGTGGTGCCGAGGCGAGCGGAGGCCGACGCGGCGGAGTGGCGCCGGTACCTGAGGGAGCGGCTGCCGGAGCACATGGTGCCGTCGTGGTTCGTGGTGCTCGACGCCCTGCCGCTGACGCCGAACGGCAAGGTGGACCGCCGGGCGCTGCCGGAGCCGGCGGACCTGCGGCCGGAGACCGGAGGGGGAATCGCGGCCCCGCGCACGCCGGCCGAGGAGGTGG
>JASLEW010000447.1 GCA_030150965.1 Thermoanaerobaculia bacterium
GTCGTGGGCGAGCTCTGCCTGGCCGGCGCCGGGTTGGCGCGGGGCTACCTGAACCGGCCCGAGCGGACGGCCGGGAGCTTCGTGCCGCACCCCTTCTCCAGGCTCCCCGGCGAGCGGCTCTACCGGACGGGCGATCTGGCCCTCCGGCGGCCGGACGGCAACCTGGAGATCCTCGGCCGCCTCGATCACCAGGTCAAGATCCGCGGCTTCCGTGTCGAGCTCGGGGAGATCGAGGCGGTGCTGGCCGCGGTGCCAGGTGTGCGCGAGGCCGCGGTGGCGCGCGCGAGCGAATCCAGTGGCCTGCAGCTGGTCGCCCACGTGGTGGGCGACGTCACCGCCGACGCGCTGCGCCGCGCCCTGCGCGAGCGGCTGCCGGAGCACATGGTGCCGTCGTGGTTCGTGGCGCTCGACGCCCTGCCGCTGACGCCGAGCGGCAAAGTGGACCGCGACGCGCTGCCGGCGCCCGAGCGGATGGGGGGGAGAGCGGGATCCGTGGCGCCGCGGACGCCGGCCGAGGAGGTGGTGGCGGCGATCTGGTCGGACGTGCTGGGCGTGCCGCAGGTGGGGGCCGAGGACAACTTCTTCGAGCTCGGAGGACACTCGCTGCTGGCGGTGCGGGTCATCGCGCGTCTCCGCGATGCCTTCGGCGTCGAGCTGCCGCTGCGCGAGCTGTTCGAAGCGCCGACGGTGGCGCGCCTGGCCGCGCGGATCGAGGAGCGCCGGCAGGGGGCTGCCGATCCGATCGCGCCGCTCGCGCCGGCGCTGGCGCCGGTGGCCCGCGACCGGCCGCTGCCGCTGTCGTTCGCCCAGGAGCGGATGTGGTTTCTCGCCCAGCTGCAACCGGGCAGCGCGCAGTACAACCTGCCGCTGGCCCTGCGCCTCCGCGGGCCGCTGGCTCCCGCGGCGCTGGCCTGGACGCTGGGCCGGGTGGAGCGCCGCCACGAGGCTTTGCGCACGGTCTTCCCGGCGGCCGAGGGGGTGCCGGTGCAGGTGATCCGGCCGGCCCGGGAGCCGTTCCCGCTGCCGGTCGTCGACCTGTCGGGACTGGCGGCGGGGGTGCGGGAGGCGCATCTGGATCGCCTGGCGGCCGAGGAGGCGATGCGGCCGTTCGACCTGGCGCGGGATCCGCTGTGGCGGGCGAGCCTGGTGCGGCTGGGCGAGCAGGACCACGGAGCGCTGTTGACGCAGCACCACATCGTCAGCGACGGCTGGTCGCAAGCGGTGCTGGTGCGCGAGGTGGTGGAGCACTACGCGGCGGCGGTGGAAGGCCGGCCGCCGCGCCTGGCGGAGCTGCCGATCCAGTACGCGGACTACGCGAGCTGGCAGCGGGACTGGCTGCGACCTGCGGGGAGTGCCGGCATGGCCGGTATCCCCGGCCAGGGCGAGGCGCTGGCGGCGGGCCTGTCGTACTGGCGGCAGCGGCTGGCCGGAGCGCCGCCGGTCCTGGATCTGCCGGGCGACCGTCCGCGTCCGGCGGTGCGGAGCTGGCAGGGTGCGGTGCGGCCGGTGCGGCTGGGGGAGGATCTGAGCCGGCAGCTCCGCCTGGCGAGCGCGCGGCAGGGGGCCACTCCGTTCATGACCCTGTTGGCGGGCTGGATGGCGGCTCTCGCCCGCTGGTGCGGCCAGGAGGATCTGAGCGTCGGCACGCCGGTCGCGGGCCGCCCGCGGAGCGAGCTCGAAGGCCTGATCGGCTTCTTCGTCAACACCCTGGTGACGCGGTTGGACCTGTCGGGGACGGCGAGCTTCCGCGGTCTGGTCGCCCAGGTGCGGGAGGCCTGGCTCTCGGCCTACGAGCATCAGGCCGTGCCGTTCGAGAAGCTGGTCGAGGAGCTGGCGCCGCGGCGCAGCCTCTCGCACACCCCGCTCTTTCAGGCGATGTTCGTGCTGCAGAACGCGCCGCGCGAAGCGGTGCGGTTCGGGGGCCAGGCACCGCCGCCGGAGGAGTCGGAGGGTAGGAGCACGAGAGCGAAAACCGACCTGGCGCTCGCCCTGGAGGAGCAGGCAGGGGTCTTCGCGGGCGGTCTGGAGTACAGCACCGAGATCTTCGATGCGGCGACGATCGGGCGTTTCGTGGGTCAGCTGACGCGGCTGTTGGAGGGCGCGGTCGCGGTGCCCCGGGCGGGCGAGGAGGGCGAGGGGGATCTGTGGTCGTTGCCGCTGCTGTCGGCCGCCGAAGCGCACCAGCTGGCCGTCGAGTGGAACGAGTGGAGCGGCGCGTGGAGCCCGCGGAGCAAATCTGCTCGCGGTGCCTCGGTCGTCGAGCAGTTCGAGAGCTGGGCGGAGAGGACCCCGGACGCCCTCGCCGTGCTCGCGCCGGGTGAGGCCCTCTCCTACGCCGAGCTCGACGCCAGGGCCAGCCGGCTCGCCCGCCGGCTGCGCTCGCTCGGCGTGACCGTCGATGACCTCGTCGGCCTCTGCGCCGAGCGCTCCCCCGCCATGATCGTGGGCGTGCTCGGCATCCTCAAGGCCGGGGCCGCCTACGTGCCGCTGGACCCGGCCTATCCGCGCCAGCGCCTCACCTATATGGTCGAGGACGCGCGGCCACGGGTGCTGGTCACCGAGGAACGGCTGCGGGGCCGCCTGCCGGAAACCCCGGAGACCCCGGAGGCCCAGGAAGGCCCGGAGGCCCCGGAGACCCCGGAGACCCCGGAGATCGGCGCCAGGATCCTGCTCCTCGATGGGGAGGGTGCCGAGGGTGCGGCGGGTGCGCGGGGGCGCGGTCGCGATGCCGAGAGCGCGGAGCGGCTGCCCTCGATGGCGACCCCCGAGAGCCTGGCCTACGTGATCTACACCTCGGGCTCGACCGGCCGGCCGAAGGGGGTGGCGATCCACCACCGCGGGTGGAGCAACCTGACCGAGGCCCTGCGGGGCCGGATCGGCGCCGGCCCGGGAGCCCGCGTGCTGCAGTTCGCCTCGCTCAGCTTCGACGTCTCGGCGTGGGAGATCGCCCTGACGCTCAGCGCCGGAGCCACGCTGCTGCTCGGCCCGCGCGAGCGGCGTCTGTCGGCAGGGGATCTGGCCCTGCTGCTGCGGGAATCCGACCTGGCCCTCCTGCCGGCGGCCGTCCTGGCGACGCTGAAGGCGGAGGAATCGCCGGAGCTTGGGACCCTGGTCGTGGGGGGCGAGGCCTGCCCCCTCCAGGTGGCGCAGACCTGGGCGGCCGGGCGGCGGCTCTTCAACGCCTACGGTCCCACCGAGGCCACGGTCACCGCGACGATGGCGCTCTATGACGGTGGGGATCGCCTGCCGATCGGCCGGCCGATCGACGGGGTGGAGGCCTGGGTGCTGGACCCGCGGGGGAACCCGGCGCCGATCGGAGTCGTGGGCGAGCTCTGCCTGGCCGGCGCCGGGTTGGCGCGGGGCTACCTGAACCGGCCCGAACGGACGGCCGGGAGCTTCGTGCCGCATCCCTTCTCCAGGCTCCCCGGCGAGCGGCTCTACCGGACGGGCGACCTGGTCTTCCGGCGGCCGGACGGCAACCTGGAGATCCTCGGCCGCCTCGATCATCAGGTCAAGATCCGCGGCTTCCGCGTCGAGATCGGAGAGATCGAGGCGGCGCTGGCCGCGGTGCCCGGGGTGCGCGAGGCCGCGGTGGTGGCGCGCGCGAGCGTGGCGAGCGGCCTGCAGCTGGCCGCCTACGCGGTGAGCGACGTCGCCGCCGACGCGCTGCGCCGCGCCCTGCGGGAGCGGCTGCCGGAGCACATGGTGCCGTCGTGGTTCGTGACGCTCGACGCCCTGCCCCTGACGCCGAGCGGCAAGCTCGACCGCCACGCGCTGCCGGCGCCGCACGCGGCGGGCGGCCGGACGGCCTCCCCGCCGCGCGACGAGCAGGAGCTGGCGCTGCTGGAAATCTGGGAAGACCTCTTCGCCCGGCGGACGATCGGCGTCCGGGATGACTTCTTCGCCCTGGGCGGGCACTCGCTCCTGGCGGTGCGGCTGATGGCGAGGATCGAGCGCGAGCTCGGCATCCGCCTGCCCCTGGCCGCCCTCTTCCAGGCTGCCACGATCGAGTCCCTGGCGCTCCAGCTCAGGCACGGGCAACCCCCGTCCGCTCCCTCCTCCCTGGTCCTCCTCCAGGAGGGCGGGAAACGCCCGTTCTTCTGCGTCCATCCCGCTCACGGCCACGTGCTGTGCTATTTCGAGCTGTCGCGGCGGCTCCCGAACCGATCGTTTTACGGCCTTCAGGTCCCGGCCTCCGATACGGCTCGCCAGCGCTCCGCGGACGCTCCGGTGCGGATCGAGGAGCTCGCCGCGGGCTATCTGCGAGAGCTGCGGAGCGTCCAGCCCGAGGGCCCCTACCTGCTCGGCGGCTGGTCGATGGGGGGAGTGGTGGCCTATGAGATGGCCAGGCAGCTGGAGCTCGAGGGCGCAGCCGTGGCTCTGCTGGCCCTGATCGACAGCTGGCTCCCCACCGGCGGCCAGGCCGCGGACGGCCTCGACGATTCCCATCTCCTGCCGCACTTCGCGCGCGAGCTCGGGGTGCCGATCGATCACCTGCGGGAGCTGCGGCAGCTGGCGGCGGACCTCGGCTCCCTCCCCCTGGAACAGAGGATGGCGTCCTTCCGCGAAGCGGCGGTCGAGTCCGGGGCCCTGCCGCCCGATATGACCCTCCCCCTGCTCAGCTCGCTGTTCGCGACGTACGCGGCGAACGTGCGGGCGCTGCGGCGCTATCGCCCCGCGGGCTATGGCGGCCGCGTCACTCTCCTCCAGGCGACCGGCTCGGCGTCCGCGGCGACCGCGGCGACCGCTGATGGCCCGGATCCCGAAGAGCCCTGGCGACACCTCGCGGCGCGCGGGGTGGACCTCTCCTGGATCTCCGGGGACCACAGGAGCATCCTCCATGAGCCCGGCGTCGCCGTCCTCGCCGAGCGGCTGGACGAGCGCCTCGCCCAGGCCGAGACACCCGCCGGATCGGTGGGAATGGCCGAGCCGGCGGCGAGGGTGGCGGAGGTCGAAACCGCGTGAAGAACCTCGCCCGGCTCCTCTCCTTTCTCGCCCGCTCCGATAAGGGCCGGCGCGTCACCGTCGTGATGCTGGCGATCCATAGCGCGGCGGCCGGCCTGGCCAGCACGGCGCTGCTGGTGGTGATCAACATCGGTTTGGGTCGCGCCCAGGCGCGCACCACGAGGCTCGCCCTGATCTTCGCCGGACTGTGCGTGGTGCTGCCGGTGGCGCGTTACTTTTCGCAGTTCCTGCTGGCGCGCCTGGCGGAGGACCTGTCCTTCGACCTGCGCCTCCGCCTGAGCGAGAGAATCCTGCAGGTGCCCCTGCGCCAGCTGGAGAGCCTCGGCCCCGGACGCCTGCTGGCGGTGCTGACCGGCGACATACCGACGATCGCCGAGGTGCTGAGCGCCGTGCCGCTTCTCTGCCTGCACATCACCATCGTCAGCAGCTGCCTCGTCTACCTCGGCTGGCTGTCGTGGAAGCTCCTCGTCGTGGTGCTCGCGGCCGTGACGGTCGGCGTCCTCGGCTACCGTCTGCCGATGGCCAGGAGCAAACGCTACTTCACGCTCGCCCGCGACCAGGGCGACGCCCTGGCCGGCCACTTCCGCGGCCTCATCGAGGGCACCAAGGAGCTCAAGCTCCACCGCGCGCGGCGGCGCGATTTCCTCGAGTCGGTGCTGCGCCCCACGGCGGCCGCGATGCGCGGCCACACGCTGCGCAGCCGGCGCATCTTCGCTCTCGCCGGCAGCGCCGGCCAGGTGCTGTTCTTCGTCGTCATCGGACTCGTCCTCTTCGTGCTGCCCGGTCCGCTCGGCGTGGCGGAGAAAGCTCTGGCGCCGTTCATCCTGACGGTGCTCTACATGCTGACGCCGCTCGACATCATCGTCAACGTGCTGCCCAACCTGTCCCACGCGCTGGTCGCGATCGCCAAGATCGACGCGCTCGGTGTCAAGCTTGCCGCCTCCGGCACCGACGAGGGCGACGCCGGTATCGCGGCCGATGCATCGCCCGCCTGGCGCGAGCTGTCGCTGCACGGCGCCTCCCATACCTTCTACCGCGAGAACCGGGACGACAGCTTCACCCTGGGGCCGCTCGACCTCGCGCTGCACCGCGGCGAGGTCGTCTTCCTGATCGGCGGCAACGGCAGCGGCAAGACCACCCTGGCCAAGCTCCTGATCGGTCTCTACGCGCCCGAGCATGGCGAGCTGCGGCTCGACGGCACCCTGATCGATGACGCCAATCGGGACTCCTACCGGCAGCTCTTCTCGGTGGTCTTCTCCGACTTCTTCCTGTTCGACTCGCTGCTCGGCCTGGCCGGCCCGCAGCTCGACGCGGCGGCCCGCCGCTACCTCGCCGAGCTTCACCTCGACCGCAAGGTCGAGGTCGTGGACGGCGCCCTTTCGACCCTTGCGCTGTCGCAGGGGCAGCGCAAGCGCCTGGCCCTCCTCACCGCCTATCTGGAGGATCGGCCGATCTACCTGTTCGACGAGTGGGCGGCCGATCAGGACCCGCTCTTCAAGCGCATCTTCTACCTCCAGATCGTTCCCGAGCTGAAGCGCCGCGGCAAGACCGTCGTGGTGATCAGCCACGACGAAGCCTACTTCTACGCCGCCGACCGGATCGTCAAGCTCGATCACGGACAGCTCGACCCCAGCGTTGCCGCCGGCCATCCATCCCCCGCCGCGCCGCCCGCCGGGAATCCCCCCTCTCTTTGAGCCGCGCGGGAGGTGACCTCGGCTTCTTCGGCCGCGGCCACACGGTCAAGGAGTTCGAGCAGGCGGCCTTCTCGGCACCGGGGGCTGCTGCCCGGTGCCAGGGCCGGCCGCGAGATTTCGGCTCTCCGGGTTCCCCTCAGCGGGGCGCCGCGAGCTCGCGATCGAGCTCATCCAGGAGGAGCTCTTCGGCGGCCAGGGCGAGCGCCGCGACGGTCGTCCGCTCGAGGAGGCTGGCGAGCGGCAGCCGGACGCCGAGCTCCTGCTCCAGGCGATGGCGGACACGAGGGAGGAGGAGCGAGCGGCCGCCCAGGGCGAAGAAGTCGTCCTGCCGCCCGACGCGGGGCACGCCCAGGACGTCGCGCCAGACGTACGCCACCGCCTCCTCGGCCGGCGTCGCCGGCGCCTCGTAGCCGCCGGCCGCGACCGCCCCGAGATTGGGGACCGGCAGAGCCCGGCGGTCGAGCTTGCCGCTCGCGTTGCGCGGCAAGGCGGGAAGCAGGGCGAAGAGCGACGGCACCATCGGCTCGGGGAGGCGCTCTCTCAGGAACGCGCGGAGGTCGGCCGCCGTGGCGCCCTCCCCCGGCCGCGCCGCCCACCAGGCGACCAGCGCGCGCTCGCCGGCGCGCCGCTCGTCGATCCCCACGGCCGCCTCGGCGACCGCCGGATGCTGCGCCAGCGCCCCCTCGATCTCCGCCGGCTCGATGCGGACGCCGCGCACCTTGACCTGGCGGTCGATGCGGCCGAGGTACTCGAGCGCGCCCTCCTCCCCTCCATCCAGACGATGGCGCGCCAGATCGCCGGTCGTGTACATCCGCGCGCCGGGGCGGCCCGCGAAGGGGTCGGGAAGGAAGGCGCGGGCGGTCAGGTCCGGGCGCCTTAGATAGCCGCGGGCGAGGCTCTCGCCGCCGATCGCCAGCTCGCCGGGGATGCCCGGCGGGCAGAGCTCGCGCGCGCCGTCCAGGACGTAGGCGCGGGCGCCCGGCAGCGGCCGGCCGATCGGGAGCTCACGGAGCGGGCCGGGCGGGCCGCCATCCTCGCCATCGATGGCGTGCGAGGTGGCGCCGACGGTGACCTCCGTCGGCCCGTAGGAGTTGATCACCCGCCTCGCCGGGCCGAGCTGGCGGCGCAGGCGCGCGACGCGGTCCGGGAGCGCCCGCTCGCCGCCGTAGACGAGGAGGCGGA
>JASLEW010000450.1 GCA_030150965.1 Thermoanaerobaculia bacterium
CCTCCGCCCGCGGGCGCGCCGCCCCCCGGTTGGACGGCGCCAGGGCCGCGGCGTCCAGCTCGGCGTGGCGGGCGCGCGCCGCCAGGATCTCGAAGACCGCCGGCTCCGCCCAGACGCCGGCGCAGAGCACGCATTCGGACACCGCCACCGGCTCGCCGCCGAGCTGCCGGCTGGACAGCGGCCGGCCGCCGGCGCAGGCGGGGCAGTGCAGGGGCGGGCCGCCGGCGGCGAAGCTCGCCGCCTGATCGACCAGGATCGGGCCGCCGCAGTGCGAGCAGAAGCGGGCGCTGCCGCTCACCCGCGCCATGCAGCCCGGGCAGACGGTGTCGAGGTCGCGCTCGTGCACGGTGAAGCTCGATCCGCAGTAGCGGCAGGCCGCCTCCTCGTCCTGCCGCGGCGCGCCGCAGGCCGAGCAGCGCACCACCGCCGCATCGTGCGACAGGAGCGGCGGCACCTCGACCAGGGCGCCGCAGCTGCACCGCAGCACCTCCCCCGGCGCCCGGCCGCCGGCGTCGAGCTGGCGGCGGCAGGAGCCGCAGGCCACGAGGTGGCGGACGGGGGGCGGCGTCGGGGTCACCGGGTCACTGGGAGACTTCGAGCAGCGAGAGCGACTCGAGCAGCGCCTCGCCGGCGGCCAGGTTGAAGCGGCCGCCGGCGAAGAGGCCGCTGAACGCCGCCACCACCTGCGGACAGAACTGGGTGCCGGCGGCGCTCTCGATCTCGGCCGCGGCGCGCTCGGGCGAGAGGCCGTGGCGGTAGGGACGGCTGGTGGTCATGGCGTCGAAGGTGTCGGCCACCGCGATGATGCGCGGCGCGAGCGGGATCGCCGCCCCCTCCAGGCCGTCGGGGTAGCCGCCGCCGTCCATCCGCTCGTGGTGGCTGCGCACCCCCGGCAGCACGTGCGGGTTGGACAGGTGGGAGACGATCTCGGCGCCGTCCGTGGTGTGCCGGCGCATGATCTCGGCCTCCTCGCGGTCGAGCGGCGCGGGCTTGCCGAGGATGCGGTCGGGCACGCCGATCTTGCCGATGTCGTGGAGCGTCGCCGCCAGCCAGAGGTCCTTGAGATCGGCGGGCGCGAGCCCCAGCTCGGCGCCGAGCAGCAGCGAGTAGCTGACCACCCGGCGCACGTGGCCGCCGGTGTAGGGGTCCTTCTTCTCCAGCGTCTCGGCGAGCGCCGTCACCATGTTGAGGAACTGGCGCCGCTGCGCCGCATAGAGCCGGGCGTTCTGCAGCGGATGCGCCAGGATGCTGGCGAACAGCCGCATGCGGCGCAGGTCGTCGGCGGTGAAATGGTCGCGGTCGATCGGGTTGAGCAGCTGCAGCACGCCGACCACCTGGGCGTTGGCGAGCAGCGGCACGGCCAGCACCGCGCGGGTCTGGAAGACGCCCTGCGGGTCGCCGTGCCAGCGCGGATCGGCGGCGACGTCGTTGACCACCTCGGCGACGCCGGTCTGCGCGACGCTGCCGGCGATGCCCTGGCCCAGCCGCACCCGCAGGCCGCGGATCTCGCCGGCGGCGCGCCCGCGCACCACGCGGAAGAACAGCTCGCCCTGCTCGTCGTCCACCTCCCAGATCGAGCTGGTCTCGGCGCGGCAGATCCGCTCGGCGGTGGACATCGCCAGCTCCAGCACGGCCGACAGCTCCAGGGTGGAGGCGAGCCGGACGCCGATCTCGAGCAGCGTCTCGTACTCGGCAACGCGCCCCGCCAGCTCGGCCGGACCGGCCGCCGCTCCCACCGTGGAGGTCTCCGCCTCGGCCTGGATCATGCGGTCCCCCTCCCTTTCGCTCCCAGCATACGACGGAACCGGCGGCCAGGTTCCGCGGCAGCGGCCGGCGCAGATCACCCCGGGCCGGGGTGGCGGTGCCGGCCGCGGGTGTCCGAGCGCGATGATCGCGACGGCGGGACGGCGGGACGGCGGCACGGCGCGCGGCGCCGCGCCGGCACGGCGCCGGCCGGGCCGTCAGGCGCTCAGGGCCTCGAGCTCGCGTTGCAGCTCCTCGGCGGTGCCGAAGCGCTCGCCGGGGCTCTTGCGCAGGCAGCGCAGGATGGCCGCCTCCAGCCGCGGCGGCATCTCGCTCCAGTGCTCGTGCGGCGGTGGCGGCTCCTGCTGCAGGTGCTTGAGCACCACCTCCATGGCGGTGCCGCCGCGGAACGGCACCTCGCCGGTGAAGATCTCGTACAGCACCACGCCGGCCGAGTAGATGTCGGCGCGGGTATCGATCTCGTCGCCCTGCACCTGCTCGGGGGCCAGGTACTGCGGCGTGCCGACGATGAAGCCGGCCTGCGTCTGGCCGGGCTGCAGGCGCGACACCGGCCGCGCGATGCCGAAGTCCATCAGCTTGGCGTTGCCGGTCGCCTCCAGGATCAGGTTCTCGGGCTTGATGTCGCGGTGGATGACGCCCACCGCATGCGCCGCGCTCAGCCCGGCGCACAGCTGCTTGCCCAGGCGCAGGGCCGCCGAGTAGGGCAGGCGGTGGGTCTGGTCGAGCATATAGCGCAGGGTCACCCCGCGCACGTACTCCATCGAGATGAAGGCGACGCGGTCCAGCTCGCCGAAGTCGTAGGTGCGCAGCACGTTGGGGTGGGTGATCCGGCGCGCCAGCTTGAGCTCGCTCTTGAGCCGTTCGAGCTGCGCGCGGTCGCCCCACAGGTCGCGGCGCAGCACCTTGAGCGCCACCAGGTCGTCGAGCTCCCGGTCGCGCGCCTTGTAGACCACGCCCATGCCGCCGCTGCCCAGCACCGACAGCACCTGGAAGCGGCGACCCATGAGGCTCCCCGGCGCCACGTCCGAGGCGGTGGTCACCACCGCGTCGAGGGTGCCGGAGGCCGCCGACGCCGGGGTCGGGGTGCGCAGCGTCTGCTGCCCGGCGAGCCGCGCCGCCAGGTCGGCGGTCAGCACGTAGATGGGCTGCGGGCTCACCAGGCCGCGGCGCGGCGCCAGCTCATAGCCGGCGTGCACGAAGTACTCCCGCAGCTGCTGATAGTAGTCGCGGGCCAGCACCAGGTCGCCGGGCGCGGCCTCGCGCAGCAGGCTCTCCAGCTGCTGCACCGGCTGGCCCACCAGACCGCGGTCAGACTGCTCGCCCCAGACCACCGGTCCGGTCACCACGACGCCCCCGGCGATCGCCAGGCTCGGCGCCTCGCTGCCGGTGTCGTCGCCCCAGACGGTGTGCGGCTGGAGGATCTCGGCGGCGGCGGCGAGCGGCGCCAGGGGGTGGCGCCCGCGGTCGAAGCGCGCCAGCACGCGGTGGCCGGCGACCGCCTCGATCTCGCCGCCGGCGTTGCCGATCGTCGTCTCCAGGTGCTGCAGGGCGAGGCCCAGGCGCTGCAGCACCTGGTCGGCGCCGCCGGCCTCGAGGTGGGGATTGGCGTAGCCGCGCAGCTCGACGGCCAGCAGCACCACGTCGCGGGCCTGCGGCGCGCCCAGCATCACGCGCCCGCCGCCACCCCCCGGCTCCGGCAGGTTGCGCGACAGCTCGGTGACGTAGGCCTCCATGTCGCGCTTCTCGCGCAGGTCGGAGAGCAGCACGTCGAAGCTCTGCGCCAGCTGCCCCACCTCGTCGCCGCGGGTGGTGGTGGTGATGCGCTGGTTGTAGTCGCCCTGGCGGGCGGCCTCGGCGGCGGCGGCCAGCTCGCGCATCGGCTGGAGGGCGCGCTGGGTGAGGTAGAAGGCGAGCGCCCCGGCGATCAGCACCGCCGCCAGGCCGGAGAGGCCGACCACCGCCTCGATCTGGCTGAACGGCGCCTGCACCTTGTTGAGCGAGGCGAGGGCGATGCTGGCGCCGACCGGCCGGCCGGCGCCGTCGCGCAGCGGCGAGGGCAGGGCCAGCCAGGGCTGGTCGTCGAGCGTGAGCGGCACGTCGCGCAGCTCGGCGCCCGGCCGGAAGGCCAGCGGCCGGCCGGCGTCCGGGGCGTTGAGCGCCTGCTCGACCGCCCGGCGCATGCCGGCGTTGAGGGTGCTGGCCACCACCCGCACGCCGCTGTCGTTGCTGGCCACGAACGCCACGTCGCTGCCGCTCGCGGCGCTGATCTGCCGGGCCGCGGCGTCGGTGATCTCGAAGGCGGTGACCATGAACCCCTGCAGCTCGAAGCTCTCGATCATCGGCACGGCGACGGCGTAGTAGAGGCGCTCCCCCTCGCTCCACACCCCGGCCGCCTCGCGCGGGCCGTTGAGCGCGCGCCGGATCAACGGCTGCTGGGAGAGGTCCTGGCGCGACGCCGAGCTGTCGCTCCTGGCGATCACCCGTCCGGCGCTGTCGAGGACGATGGCGAAGGAGAACTTGAGCTCCGGCTGGCGGCTGGCCAGCTGGTCCTGGATGGAGGCGACGTCGCGCTCCGCCGCGGCCTCGGCGATGTAGGCCTTGAAGCGCGGGATGTTGACGAGGAAGCGCGAGATCAGCTTGAGCTGCTCGTAGTACTGCTCCTGCAGCGTCGCCTGCACCGCGGCGCTGCCCTGCAGCGAGTCGAGGGCGGTGCGGTGGGCGATGCGCCGCACCTCCAGCCAGGTGACCACCGCGGCGGTGCCGACCGCCAGCAGGATCACCACCGAGGTGGCGAGGACGATCCGCTGGCCCAGCGACAGCGACCCGGCGCGGGCCGCGCTACCGGTAGTCGTCGCCGCGGGCGTAGGCGCCACCAGTCTTGTTGAGGTGCGCGGGGAGCTTGGGGCGGACCACGGTCAGGCGCACGGTGTAGGGCGCCTCGCCCTCGAGCGGCAGGGTGAGGTCGGTGGTCGACGGGTCCGCCTGCTCGTGCCAGACGGTCAGCTTGCCGGCGCCCCGGGGCAGGCCGGTCAGCCGGAAGCTGCCGTCGGCGCGGGGCTCGGTGTAGTACGGGGTGGCGAGCACCGCGATGTAGGCCACCATCGACGGATGCACGTCGCAGAACACGCGCACGATGCCGGGCTGCTCGAACCGCTTCTCCCGGATCGGGCCGTTGCGGTAGATGCCGAGGTCGAAGGCGTTGCCCGGCGAGACCGAGAAGACGTTGTGCAGGATGGCGTCCTGATTGGGGAACTGCACCCGGCTGCCGACCGTCACCGCCAGCACCCGCGGCGCGAACTCCTTGCCGCGGGTGACCACCTGGGCCGGCGCCTCCAGCGGCCGCGCCGCATGCCCTCCCGCCGCCGGCTCGAACCAGATCACCGCCTGCCGCGGATCGCTGCCCCGGGCGGCGCTCTTGCCGTCCTTGGCCAGCAGCTGCAGGCGCCCCTGGAGCTCCTCGCCGGCCAGCGGCCCGCCGGCGGCGGCGAGGAGAGCGGCGGTCCCCGCCAGGACCGCCAGCAGCAGGCCCGGGCCCGGGCGGCGGCAGGCACGGCGGGAGCGACGGAGCGCTGGGTGGTTCATGGTGGGCTCGATTCCCCGCAAGGGCTTCCCGCGCGGCGGCCGCACGGGGAGCTGGTGGAACGACTTGCAGCCGGCTCCGCGTAGCTTAGATGGAAGCCCTCTGGCAGTAAAGCACGGCGGGACCGGCGCCGGCGGCCCGGCCGGAGCCGGGGCGCGCCCCCCGGCCGGCGACGCACCGGGATCTATTGTGAGCCCGCGCCGGCCGTGCCATCCGCCCGCCCGCCGCTCGCCGCCGCTCGCCG
>JASLEW010000473.1 GCA_030150965.1 Thermoanaerobaculia bacterium
CCGGCGTCGTCGGCGTCGTTGGCATCGGGGTCCCCGCGGTGGAGGCGGCCGGCGACGAGGCGGCGGCTGCCGCCGCCGCCGCGCCGGGCGCCTTGCCGGCGGCGCCGGAGGCGGACTCGTCCATGTCGATGCTGCCGCGGAAACGCGAGCCGTCCTCCAGCATCACCCGCGGCGCCGTGATGTTGCCGCGCAGCGCCCCCGACTGCCGGAGCACCGCCTGCTGCTGGGCGAAGAGGTTGCCGTCCACCTCGCCCTCCACGATCACCGTGTTGCCGTAGACGTCCGCTTTCACGCGGCCGTTCTTGCCGATGGTCACGTTGTGCTGCTTGAGGTCGACCTTGCCCTCGACCCGCCCCTCGATCACCAGGTCCTCGTCACCGCTCAGGTCACCCTTGATGAAGATCGACGGGCCGATCGTGGCGACCGCGCGCTCGGGGCGCCGGGGCTCGGTCCCGGCCGGGGCCTGGGGCCGGGGCGGAGCCGGCGCCGGCTCCGGATGGGACGGGGTGTCGTCGGCTTTTTTCCAAACCACTGCGCTCTCCTTCCAAGAGGACGAACCTGGGCAGGTTATGAACGCGGCGGTATGAAGTCAAGGGAAACGCTCAGCTCCCGAGGAGCTTCGCCTGGAGCTCGATCTGCGTGCCGGCCAGCGCCTTGGAGACCGGGCATCCTGCCTTCGCCTGCTGCGCCTCGCGCTGGAACGCGGCCTCGTCGATGCCCGGCACCTCCGCCTCGGTGTGCAGGTCGATGCGGCTGATCCTGGGCCCGTCCGCCGCCATCTCCAGGTGCACCGTGGCGGTGCTGGCGATGCGCTTGGCGGTGTGGCCGGCCCGTTCCAGCGCCGCCGACAGCGCCATCGAGAAGCAGCCCGCATGCGCGGCGGCGATCAGCTCCTCCGGGTTGGTGCCCTGGCCGTCGGCGAAGCGCGAGACGAACGAGTAGGCGCCGGAGAACGCGCCGCTGCCCAGCGACAGCTCGCCCCTGCCACCCTTGAGGCCGCCTTCCCAGACTGCATCTGCCTTGCGTGTCGGCATGATCGCTCTCCCTTTCTCTCAATTCTCTCAATGTCCTGCCGCCGCGGCCGTCCGCGCCCACCAGAGGGCCGAGGCCCGGCCGCCGGGAGCTGGAACTTTTCGTGGCAGGCGGCGTTTCGGATCTGGGGAGCCGGGCCGTCACCGCATCGGCATCGCGGAAGGATCGTAACACGACGATCGCCGCGGCCGGGGCGCGCCGGTCCTGCCGTTGCGGCGGCCCGCTCCCCGCTCTGCATCCGGGCACGCTCCGGCGGAGAGGCGTTGGGTGATCCTGGCCGGCGACATCGGTGGCACCAAGACCAACCTCGGGCTGTTCGTTCCGGACCCCGGCGGCCCGCGGCAGCTCGCCGCGGCGACCTTCGCCAGCGCCTCCTTTCCGGGTCCGGGGCCGATGGTCGAGGAGTTCCTGCGCCAGCCGGAGGTGGCCGGTGCGATCGCCGCCGGGGCCGCCGCCGGGTCGCGGGCCGCCGGGACCCCGGGAATCGGCGCGGCCTGCTTCGGCGTCGCCGGTCCGGTGACCGGCAACCGCTGCATCGCCCCGAACCTCGCCTGGCAGATCGACGGCGATGCGCTGGCCGCCGAGCTGCGGCTGCCGGTGGTCCGCCTCGTCAACGACCTGGCGGCCACCGCCGAGGGCCTCTCCCTGCTGCCTGCCGCGGAGCTCGCCACCCTGCAGGAGGGGGTGGCGCCGGCGCCCGGGGGCGCCGCCGGCGCGGCGGATCACGCCGCGCCGGGGCGCGGCAACCAGGTGCTCATCGCCGCCGGCACCGGCCTCGGCATGGCGCTGCTGCCGGTCGTCGGCGGAGCGCGCGTCACCGTGGCCTCGGAGGGGGGGCACGCCGACTACGCGCCGCGCGACGAGGACGAGGTCGCCCTGCTGCTCGGCCTGCGCCGCCGCTTCGGCGAGCACGTCAGCGTCGAGCGGGTGGTGTCGGGGCCGGGGCTGCGGGCGGTCTACGAGCACCTGCGCGACAGCGGCCACGCGCCGGAGAGCCAGGAGGTGCGCGCCGCCCTGGCGGCCGGGGATCCGTCGCGGGTCATCGCCGAGGCCGGGCTCGGCGGCGGCGATGCGCTCTCCGGCCGGGCGCTGGACCTGTTCGCCTCCGCCTACGGCGCCGCCGCGGGCAATCTCGCGCTGACCGGAACGGCCACCGGCGGCGTCTATCTGGGTGGGGGGATCGCTCCCAAGATCCTCCCCAAGCTGCGGGAGGGCCGCTTCCTGGCCGCCTTCCTGGACAAGGGGCGATTCTCCGGCTACCTGGAACGTATACCGGTACGGGTGGTCCTCAACGACCGCACCGCCCTGTTGGGCGCGGCGAGGAGCGCGGCGGCCCTGCTGCCCGGCACGGCGGCGGTGGCGCCGGCCGCGGCGGGGCAGCCCGCGGGAGCACCGCGGATGGTTTAGCGGCGCCGGGTGGGAAGCCGGGGAGCCCGGCACAGGCCGCCGGAGCCCGCCGGCAGGGCGGCCGGGTGGAATCGGCCCGCGGGGAGCGGGAGCGGCGGTCTGGCGCAGAGGCCGGATGGGGGTGGGGGGTGGTGTGCCGATTTGGCGATGGCGCCGGAGTGGCACGCCATCCGTGTATCCGGCGGTGCTCGGAAACCGGCTGACGGCGGCCGGGAAGCGCCTTGTCCCCTCGGGACCCGGGGTGCAAATTCCCTGCGCACCCCTGGCATCGCCAATGCATTGAGCAGCGCGTGGGACGGAGAATCACCTCCGATCGTTTTCTGGCAAAGGAGCGCTGCTCTATGCGCAAGACGCTGATCCTCACCCTGGTCCTCTGTGTCGCCGCCTCGTTTGCGTACGCTCAGACCACCGGCACCTCCGGCGGCACCGGCTCCTCGATGAGCTCGACCACCGGCACCACCACCAAGACCACCACCACCACCAAGCACCACGCCAAGAACCCCTCGGTCCACGGCACCATCGCCTCGGTCGACGCCACCGCCAAGAGCTTCGTCGTCCACCCGAAGAGCGGCTCCGACGTCACCGTCAAGGTGAACGACAAGACCCGCTACACCCCGAAGGGCAAGAGCTGGGACGACGTCAAGCAGGGCGACGCCGTGTCGGTCACCTATCACAACGACGGCACCGACAACTGGGCCGTGACCGTGCACTGGCCGACCATGAAGGCCTCGAAGGCCTCGAAGTCGACCGGCACCACCGGCCGGTAAACCGCCGACCGCGTCAGGCGCCGCCCTGGCGTGCGCAACGCGCGGCGCCGGGCGAGCCGGAAGGCCGAGGAGGAGGGGTGAAGGTTGCCCCTCCTTCGTCATTTCTGGAGTCGTGGAGTCAGAGCTCCCGGGGAAGGTCCCAGCGGCTGGCGCCGAGCTGGGCGGCGAGGCGGCCGACCGCGGCGTCCAGCGCCTGGCGGCGGCGGCGGCTCGGGCGCGTGCCCGGCTCCCACCAGACGGCCCGCACCTCCAGCCGTCCGGCGTCGCGGTGGAGCTTCGGATCGATGCGTCCCACCAGCCGGTCTCCCTCGAGCAGCGGCATCACGTAGTAGCCGTGCCGGCGCTCGGCGGCCGGCACGAACGCCTCGAAGCGGAAGTCGAACCCGAACAGCCGCAGCGTCCGGCGCCGGTCGCGCAGGATCGGATCGAACGGGCAGAGCAGCCGGATGCGGGTGGCGCTCCGCGGGGCGGCGACGCGCTCCTGCCAGCCGGCCGCGGCGAAGCCGGCGCGCGGCGCCGAGCCGTCCCCGCCCTCGATCGCCACCGCGGTGAGCTCGCCGCGCTGGACGGCCGCCGCGCACCAGCCGCGGACGGCGGCGGCGGGAACCGCCTTCCAGAAGGCGGCGATCTCCTCGGCGGTGGCCGCCCCCAGTCGTTCCAGCGCCGTCCGGCAGGCCCAGTCGAGGTGGGCACGCGGGGTGGGGCGCGCCAGGCGGGCGGCTTCCGGCAGGACCCGGGCGGTGAGGTCGTAGAGCTTGTGGAAGCCGCGCCGCCCGGCGATCGCCGCCTCGCCGGTCAGCCACAGGTACTCCAGCGCCGCCTTGCGCGGCGACCAGCCCCACCAGGAGCCGGAGCCGGCGGCGGCGCCGCCCTGACCCGGGTCGGGATCCCGGAGGTCGCGGGTGGCCAGCGGGCCGTCCCGCTCCAGGCTCGCCCGCATCCTGGCCAGCACGGTCCGGGCGTCGCCGCCCATGCGCTCGCGCCACCAGGCCCGCCGGGCGACGACCGTGCGGTAATGGTCGAAGCGGTAGCGCCAGTGCGGGAACCAGACGGTCGGGATCGCCGACGCGTCGTGCGTCCAGTGCTCGAACAGCCGCCGCTCGCGCTCGAGCAGCCGCGCGAGGAGGCTGGGCCGGTAGCCGCGCAGCCGCGACCCCAGGATCAGGTGGTGGGCCCGCTCGACGACGTTGATGGAGTCCAGCTGGACGAAGCCGAGGCGCTCCACCATGCGGTAGACGCTTTCGACCGTGGCCCTGGCAGGGGCTTCCAGCAGCCCCTGGCCGCCGAGCAGCAGGCGGCGCGCCGCGAGGACCGGCAGGCGCGGCAGCGGCGGATCCTTCCGAGCCATCGGCAGGGCAGCATAACGCAGGCGGGACGGCCGGAGGCACGCCGGATTAGCGCCCCTCCAGAGCTCGGTGGATGCAGCGCCGCGAACGCGGCGGCTGTCCGATGCGGTGCGGTGCGTCAGGTCAGGAAGGCCGGCATCCGGTCCCCGGTGAGCCGCTGCGCGTCGGTCGGCCTCCCCTGCTCGGTGTAGAGGGCGGCGAGGTCGAGCGTGGCCACCTGCGCCTCCAGGTTCAGCCCCCGCTTGCCGAAGGCCAGCCGCAGCCGGCAGAGCCGCTGCTCCGCTTCGTCCAGGCGCCCTTCACGATGGGCGATGCGCGCCTCCAGCCAATCCAGCCGGAGGTCGGCGCTGTCGTCCGTCAGCAGCGCGCAGCGGCCGCCCCGCCGCAGCGGTTCGATCAGCTCCTGGGCGAGCTTGCTCTCGCCGCAGTCGTGGAGGAACCAGGCGAGGTTGTGGCGCGCGATCGGCACCAGCTCCGGCTCCAGGTCGTGATCGAGCAGCTGGAGGCCGTCGGCGATGAGGTCGACGGCCCGCTTCGGCGAGCCGTTGGCGCCGGCGCAGACGCCCTTGGCGATCAGCGACCTTCCCTTGCGGTGCAGATCCTTGACCTCGTCGTAGATCGCGATCGCCTTGTCGATCAGCTTGTCGGCCTCCAGGTACCATCCCAGGTCGCTGCACAGCGCCGCTCTCAGCTCGCGCAGGCGGGCCTCTTCCAGCGGATCGGCCGAGCCGTCCTCGGCCAGGCTCAGGGCATGGGCCAGCGCCTCCTCCGCCGCCAGCAGATCCCCGCTCAGGCGGAAGGCGTTGGCGCGGTAACCCCAGGCGCGCGCCTTCATGTCCTGGATGACGCCCGAGGCGTAGGTGAGGTCCTCCAGCTTCCCGGCCATCTCCAGGCTGAGGTCGGCCAGGGCGATGGCCGCGTGCGGGTCGTCCGGGCCGACGTCGAGGCTGCGCTCGAGCAGCAGATCGCAAAGGCTCAGGGTGCGGAACCGGGGGTTGCGGCGCACCAGGGCGGTGCGCGCGGCGGGCGCCCGGCTCAGCAGCTCGGAGAGCAGCGCCGGCGCCTCCCTCTGCTCGGCGGCGATCACGGCGAAGCGCTGCTCGAGGCGGGCGAACATCCGGTTCCACCGCGCGTCGTCGGAGTCCTTGGAATCCCCAAACGGCGCCTCCGCCGCGGCGACCGGATCGAGGGCCGGCTGGGGAGCGGCGACGGCCTCCAGGGCGGTGGCGAGATCGGTGCGCGCCGCGGCGCGCCGCGCGGGTGCGCCGAACCGCACCGGCGGCACGAAGATCACCGGGTGCGACCGGTTGGGCTCGGGCCATGCCGAGGACCTTGTCCAGCCCGCCGCGACCGGCGACAGGCAGAGATTGGGCTCGCGATCGAGGTCGGCGGCCTGGTGCGCTGGCTCGGGGCGCGGGAGAAGATCGTCGACCATGCGCTGGCAGAGCGCACAACCCGAGCGCAGGTGCGCCTCGATGCGGCGTTCCTCGCGGAACGAGCTTGCGGCGCGGGCGAATTGCTCCAGCGCAAACCTACCAGGATGATACTCAGCCAAGGTGCCCTCCCTTCAAATCTCTATGCATTCGATGCAGCCCGGCGAGCTCCTCCACGACTCAACCTTGCCGGCCGCCACGTCAGCCCTCTAAGAGGAATAGTTGCTTCAAGGGCAAAAAAAGTGACAGTGACGCCGAAAAAAGTTCGGAGCCGGCCGGCCGCGCGAGCCCGCGCATTGACGTCGTGGATCCAGCGATTGCTGCTCGCCCCCTGGGCGGTCCCCCGGCCGGGGGACCCCTCCTCAAAGTTCAAAATGACGGCGCAGAAGACGGGCAATTCTTACAAGGCACCGCCGGAGCAGGCCGGCCGCTTCCGCTTCCTGTCTTTATGGTGCGAGGAGCCCCTGGTTTCGCGCTTTTTCCCGCCGGTTTCCGCTGGCCGCATGCGCGGTGTTCCTTGGACGGTACCCCGGGGAGGGTAAGGGTAAGACCCGGGGAGGGGGCATCGGCCTGCAGAGCGGGCCGGAAAGGCGAAGGGGACCGGTTTCCCGGTCCCCTTGGTGTGGAGCGCGCGGCCCAGGCCGCGGTCTCGGAGGGTTGGTGCCGCGGTGCGGTGATTCCGCCTTGGGGTTCCAAGGCCGAGGGCGGACGCTCCCCGGCGGAGCCCCGGTAGGGATGGGGTGGCGAGCGCTTGGCGCCGCAACCTCGGGGTAGTTATACACGAATGAGCACGTTTATGGAATAGCAATTTACCAGGAGCCGTCTCGGAGCCGTCTCGGGGCCGCAGCGCGGCGCGGGCGAAGACGGTCCGCGGGCCTGATACATTCCGGTCATGGGGCCAGGAACCTGCTCATCCCGACCGGCCACCCCGGTCCGGGGGGTGGGGATGAGGCGAGGATGAAGGCCGGCGGCGCGGGGAGCGCCGGCGCCGCGGCCGGTGCGCGCGCGCCGCGCGCGGCACGCCTGCGACGCTGGCGCGAGTGGGCGAGCTCGCTCGAGTTCGCCCTCGCCCGGCGGTTCGGGCTGGCGACGCGCGAGGAGCGGATCTTCTTTCTCCTCATCGGCGGCGTGGGGGTGGTGGGCGGGCTCCTGGGAGTGGCCACCGAGGGCGTCATCAAGGCCATCCAGGCGCTGCTCTGGGGCTCGTCCGGAGACCTGCTGAGCGTCGCCCGGTCGGTGCCGCGCTGGGTGGTGATCGCCGCTCCCAGCTGCGGCGGCGTCCTGGTCGGCCTGATCGTCTGGCTGGGCCGCCAGCCCCCCGGCAGCGAGGGCATGGCGATGCTGATCGAGGCGGTGGCGCTCTCGGGCGGCAAGATCGCGGCCCGGCCGGTCCTGCTCGACGCGCTGACCGCGGCGGCGACCGTGGGCTCCGGCGGCTCGCTCGGCAAGGAAGGGCCGATGATCCGCGTCGGCGCCATGATCTCGTCGGTCCTGGGACAGCGCTTCGGCCTGCCGCCGCACCGGGTCAAGATCCTATTGGGCTGCGGCGCCGCCGCCGGCCTGGCCGCCACCTACAACATCCCGATCGGCGGCACGCTGTTCACCATGGAGGTCATCCTCGGCAACTTCGCGCTGGAGATCTTCGGCCCGATCGTGGCCTCCTCGGTGATCGCCACGGTCATCGCGCGGTCGGTCATGGGCAACGTGCCGTTCTATGCCGCACCGGGGTATACGCTGCGCAGCGGCTGGGAGATGCTGCCCTACACCGGGCTCGGCATCCTGGGCGCCCTCGCGTCGCTGGCGTTCATGGCCGGGATGGAAGCGGGGCGCCGGGGGTTCAAGCGGCTGACCGTGATCCCGCGGCCGCTCAAGCCGCTCCTCGGCATGGCGCTGCTCGGCGTGCTCGGGCTCTACGTGCCGCAGGCCCTGGGCCGCGGCTACGGCACCATCGACCAGGTGCTCTCCGGCCACATCGTGCAGGCGACCGGCCACGGCCTGCCGCAGGAGCTCACCGTGCTGCTGCTGCTCGGCTTCGCCGCGGCGAAGCTCCTGGCCACCGCGCTCACCGCCGGCAGCGGCGGCTCGGGCGGGATGTTCACGCCGTCGCTGACCTTCGGCGCCCTGATCGGCGGCGCCTACGGCTTCTGGATCCACTCGCTGTGGCCGCAGATCGCCTCGCCCTACGGCGCCTATGCCGCGGTCGGCATGGCGGCGGTCATGGCGGGCACCAGCCACGCGCCGATCAGCGCCATCCTCATCCTCTTCGAGTTCACCGGCAACTACGACCTCATCCTGCCGGTCATGCTGGCGGCGATCATCTCGAGCCTGCTGGCCAAGCGGCTGCGGCGCACCTCGATCTACACCGAGCCGCTGCGCGGGCGCGGCATCGAGCTGCCGTGGCGCATGGAGGAGGCGGTGCTGGCCGGCCTCAAGGCGTCCGACCTGGTGCGTCCCGATCCGGCGGTGCTGCGTCCCGGCGACAACTACCACAAGGTGGTCGAGACCTTCCTCTCGGAGCGCCGGCAGCGGCTGTTCGTGGTCGGCGACGACCGGCGGCTCCTGGGCGCCATCTCGCTGCACGACATCAAGCACGTCCTGGAGCATCCGGAGAGCCTGAACGCGGTGGTGGCCTACGACCTGATGGTGCCGGTGACCACGGTGGTGGGCCGCGACGAGCGGCTGCACCGCGCCACCCAGCTGTTCGCGCGCAGCGAGAACGAGCGGCTGCCGGTGGTCGACGAGGAGGGGCGCCTGCTCGGCGTGCTCGCCAAGCGCGACCTGCTGGGGGTCTACGCGCAGGAGGTGCTGGGCCGGCCGGCGCTGCTCGCCACCTTCGTCACCAGCCGCGAGACCGAGAGCAGCCGCCAGTACGTCGAGCTGCCGCCCGATTTCTCGCTGCGCACGGTGCCGGTGCCGGCCGAGCTGGTGGGCCGCAGCCTGGCCGAGGCGCGCCTGCCGCAGACGCTGGGCGCCAGGGTCATCGAGATCAAGCGTCAGGGGGCGCACGGCGAGGAGCCGGTGATCCCCGACGCGAGCACGGTCCTCCAGGCGGGCGACATCCTGGTGGTGATCGGCCCCACCTCGCAGGTCGAGAGCCTGAGCGAGGGCCGGGCGCCGGCCCTCGACGAGGCGCTGGCGCACCAGGCGATCGATTGAGCGGCGAGACGGGTCCCATGGGCGAGAACAGCGAGGATGGGCCGGTCGAGGCCGCCGAGCGGCGGCGGCTCCTGCCGCGGCTCGGCGCGCCGGCGGGGCTCTGCGCCAGCTGCGCCCACCTGGTGCTGGTCAGCTCGCCGCGCAGCAACTTCGTGCGCTGCGGCCTGGCGGCCACCGACCCGGCGTTCGTGCGATATCCGCCGCTGCCGGTCCGCAGCTGCGCCGGCTACCGGCCGGAGCCGGCGGGTGGCGCTATCATCCGGCCGTGACCGGCCTCGCCCGTTACTGCCGCATCGTGCTGGGCTACAACCTGGCGGTGATCCTGTGGGGAGCCTACGTCCGCGCCACCGGCTCGGGCGCCGGCTGCGGCGGCCACTGGCCGCTGTGCAACGGCGAGGCCGTGCCGCGCGGCCGGGAGGCGGCGACCTGGATCGAGTACACCCACCGGGTGAGCAGCGGCGGCGTCCTCGTGCTCGCCGCGGTCCTGGTGCTCTGGGCCTGCCGCGCCGCGCCGCGCGGCCACGCGGTGCGGCGCGGCGCCGTGCTGTCGCTGGTTCTCACCCTGTCGGAGGCGGCGCTCGGCGCCGGGCTCGTCCTCTTCCGCCTGGTGGCGCACGACGAGTCGCTGACCCGCGCCGTGGTCACCGGCAGCCACCTGCTCAACACGCTGCTGCTGCTGGGGGCGCTGACCCTGACGCTGGCGGCCGCCGCGCCCTCGGCGGCC
>JASLEW010000507.1 GCA_030150965.1 Thermoanaerobaculia bacterium
CCGCTCACGACCAGCGCCAGTCGGCGATGGCGGGCGGATCGGCGCCGTTGGACTCGATGTAGACGCGGTGCTCGGCGAGCGCCCGCTGGTAACGATCGATCACCTCGGAGGCCAGGGAGGCGACGCGCGGCGCCCGCCGCAGGGCTTCCATGGCCAGCTGGTAGCGGCTGATGCCGTTGCGCACCGTCATGTCGAAGGGCGTCGTGGTGGTGCCCTCCTCCTGGTAGCCGAAGACGTGGAAGCGGTGCGGCTGCGGGCGCGAGAACAGCAGCTGATGCACCGCCGACGGGTAGCCGTGGAAGGCAAAGATCACCTCGGCCGCGGTGGGGAAGAGCGCGGCAAAGGCGTCGTCGCTCATGCCGTGCGGGTGGGTGCGCGGCGAATCGAGCACCAGGAGGTCGATGACGTTGACCATGCGCACCCGCAGCGTCGGCGCGTCCTCCCGCAGCAGCTTGATCGCCGCCAGCGTCTCCAGCGTCGGGGTGTTGCCGGCGGCGGCCATCACCACGTCCGGCTCCTCGCCGTCCGCGGTCGAGGCCCAGCGCCAGATCGAGGCGCCGGCGTGGCCGTGCTCGACCGCCTCGGCCAGCGACAGCCACTGCGGCATCTCGTTCTTGGTGGCGACGATCAGGTTGATGTAGTCGCGGCTGCGCAGGCAGTGATCGACCGTCTGCAACAGGGTGTTGGCGTCGGGCGGCAGGTAGATGCGCAGCACGGCGCCCTTCTTGTTGAGCATCATGTTGATGAAGCCCGGCCCCTGGTGCGAGTAGCCGTTGTGGTCCTGGCGCCAGCCGTCGCTGGTGAGCAGGTAGTTGAGCGACGCGATCGGCCGCCGCCACGGCACCTCGCGGCTCTGCTTGAGGAACTTGGCGTACTGGTTGACCATGCCGTCGACGATGGCGATGAACGCCTCGTAGCAGGGGAAGATGCCGTGGCGGCCGGTGAGCAGGTAGCCCTCCAGCCAGCCCTGGCACATGTGCTCGGAGAGCATCTCCATCACCCGCCCGTCCGGCGCGAGGTCGCGGTCGTCAGGGCCGAGCGGCCATTGAAACGCGCGGTCGGTGGCCTCGAACACCTCCTCCAGGCGGTTCGAGGTGGTCTCGTCCGGGCAGACCAGGCGAAAGTTGCGCGTCTCCTCCGTCCGCCGGAAGGTGTCGCGCAGGTAGGCCCCCACCGGGTGCATGGCGCCGGCCAGATCGTGGCCGCGCCCGGCCAGGTCCAGGGCGTAGCGCTCGATCGGCGGCACGTCGAGGTCGCGCAGCAGCGCGCCGCCGTTGGCGTGCGGGTTCATCCCCATGCGCAGGTCGCCGCGCGGGCACTGGCCGAGGATCGCCGCGAGCGGCCGGCCGCGGTCGTCGAACAGCTCCTCGGGCCGGTACGAGCGCAGCCAGCCCTCGACCGCCGCCAGGGCCTCGGGATCCTCGCGCGGGCCGGTGATCGGCACCTGGTGGGCGCGCCAGGTCCCCTCCAGCGGCTCGCCCTTCCAGGTCCTGGGACAGCCCATCCCCTTGGGCGAGCGCAGCACCAGGAGCGGCCAGGCCGGCCGTTCGAGGCGCTGGCCCTCGCGCGCCGCGCGCTGGAGGCCGCGGATCTCCTCCCAGGCCCAATCGAGCGCCTCGGCCAGCCGGCCGTCGAGGGAGTCCGGGTCCCCGCCGCCGGCGGCATCCCCCGCCGCGCCGGGACCGACCTCACCCTCGCCTGCCGCCGCGGCCTCCGCGCCGGGCGCGGCCTCGACGATGCGCGGATGCCAGCCATAGCCGCGGTAGAGCATCTCGATCTCGACGTCGCTCATCGTGCCGCTCACGGTGGCGGAGGAGATCTTGTAGCCGTTGTCGTGCAGGATCGGCAGCACGGCGCCGCAGGTCTCGGGATCGAGGTACTTGGTGCCGTGCCAGGCGGTGGCGGTGGGGCCGGTCTCGGCCTCGCCGTCGCCGACGATGCAGGCGACCAGCAGGTCCGGGTTGTCGAGCGCGGCGCCGAAAGCGGTGGCCAGGGCGTAGCCGAGCTCGCCGCCCTCGTGGATGACCCCGGGGGTGGCCGGGTTGAGGTGGCTGGGGAACCCGCCGGGCCAGGAGAAGCTGCGCACCAGCCGCGAGACCCCCAGCTCGTCGAGCGAATAGTCCGGATAGCGCTCGGCGAGCGAGCCTTCGAGGTAGAGGTTGGCGAGGTTGCCGGGAGCGCCGTGCCCGGGACCGGTGACCAGCAGGATCCGGGCGTCGTGGGCGCGGATCAGCCGGTTCAGATGGGCGTAGATGAGGTTGATGCCCGGCACCGTCCCCCAGTGGCCGAGCAGGCGCGCCTTGATGTGCTCGCGGCGCAACGGCTCGCGCAGCAGGGCGTTGCCCTGCAGGTAGATCTGGGCCACCGCCAGGTAATCGGCGGCGCGCCGGTAGAGGCGCAGGTCGGCAAGCTCAGCGGGGGTCGGGACGGTCGCGGGACGGGGCGCCTGGGATGGCGGCCCGGAGGTGGCCGCGGCGGCGGATGAACCCGGGGAAGCCGGTGGCATGGCGGTTCTCTCCAAAGGACGAGCCCCGTCAGCATAGCAAGCCGGTGCGGCGCTCCTGCCACGGACCGGTGACAGCCGCGGCCTCTCTCCCGGCCACCGGCGTTCCCCTGGCCGCGCTCAGCGGCGGCGGGCCTCCGTTTCGAGGGCCTCCCTGAGCGCCTGCACGCTCACCGGCTTGGTGAGGTGGCGGCTGAACCCGGCGGCGAGGCTCCGCTGGCGGTCCTCGTCCATGCCGTAGCCGGACACCGCGATGCCGTGCAGCCCATAGCGGGCGACCAGCTCGCGCATGAGCTGGTTGCCGTTGCCGTCGGGCAGCCCGATGTCGCTCAGCACCAGCTCGACCGGTTCGCGGGCGGCGGCGGCCAGGGCCTCGGCCACCGTACCGGCAAGCGTCACCTCGTGCCCCATCTCGGTCAGCAGGTTGACCAGGGCCGCCGCGGTGTCGGCATGATCCTCGACCACCAGGATGTGCATCGTCCTGTGGAATGGCTCCATCAAACGTAACGGCTGCTGTTCGGTCTGCATGGCTTGCAAGGGGCTCGGTGAGGAAGCCCGAGCGCCCCAGCTTTGGCAACTCAGGTC
Organism: Thermoanaerobaculia bacterium; assembly: GCA_030150965.1. Lineage (GTDB taxonomy): Bacteria > Acidobacteriota > Thermoanaerobaculia > Multivoradales > UBA5704 > JASLEW01. Next base: position 3,089 of record JASLEW010000507.1, read on the forward strand.
TCGTCAGCGCCGCGCGCTTGTAAAAAGGTCCTTATCGCCTAGTCTCAACCGCAATGGAGGAACCGAGGCGGACTGAGGTGCTGCAATTTTCGCGCCCGCGGCTGCGATCCGTTCGCGCACCGCCAGGAGCGCGATCCCGCCCAGGCGCATCCATGTCCGCGCCGCGGGGCGCGTTTCGATTAGAGTTGCGGGATGCCCCAGGCGCCGCCCCTTCGCCTTTTCCTGGTGCGCCACGGCGAGACCCCGTCCAACCGTGAGCTGCGCTACCTGGGCAGCCTCGACGAGCCGCTGACCGACACCGGCCTGCGCCAGGCCGCCTGCCTGGCCGGGGCCCTGTCCGATCTGCCGCTCGCAGCGGTGTACGCCAGCCCCCTGCAGCGCGCCGCGCAGACCGGCGAGCGCATCGCCGCCGGCCTGCGCATCCCGCTGCGCGCGGAGCCCCGGCTGCGCGAGCAGCGCTTCGGCGATTGGGAGGGGCTGACGCGCTCCGAGGTCCTGGGCCGCGGCGATGCCGACCGCGCGCGGCTGCTGCACTGGGAGGGCGACCCCGCCGCGGCGCCGCCGGGCGGCGAGTCGCTGGCCACCGTGGAGGGTAGGGTGAAGGAGCTCCTCGCCGACCTGGCGGCCTCCCATCCCGGCGCCTGGGTGACCCTGGTGAGCCACGTCGGGCCGATCAAGGTGCTGCTCTGCGCGGCCCTGGCGGCACCGCTCACCGCGGCGCGCCGCCTGTTCCTCGATCCCGGCACGCTGACGGTGATCGATTGGGGCGAAGCGCCGGTGGTGAGGCTGTTCAACGCCCACGGCCACCTCGGCTGGCGCGAGGCGCGCTGGATGCAGGAGCGATAGGCCGGCCGTCAGTCGCCGCCCTGGCGCCCTGCCGCGCCGGCCCCGGCGCCCCCGGCGCCCCCGGCGGACACCGCGACCGGATCGCGCAGCCCCGCCAGGCTCGGCGCCGGCATCCCCATCTTCTCGCGCAGCTTGAGCTCCAGCTCCCCGGCCAAGTCCGGGTTGTCGCGCAGGAACTGCTTGGCGTTGTCGCGCCCCTGGCCCAGGCGCATGTCGCCGTAGGCGTACCAGGCCCCGCTCTTGATGACCAGCTTGTGCTCGACGCCGAGGTCGATGATCTCGCCGGTCTTGGAGATGCCCTCGGCGTACTCGATGTCGAACTCGGCCTGGCGGAAGGGCGCCGCCATCTTGTTCTTGACCACCTTCACCTTGGCGCGCGAGCCGGTCACCTCCTCGCCGTCCTTGAGCGAGGCGATGCGGCGGATGTCGAGGCGCACCGAGGCGTAGAACTTGAGCGCCCGGCCGCCGGTCGTGGTCTCCGGGTTGCCGAACATGACCCCGATCTTTTCCCGGATCTGGTTGATGAACACCAGGCAGGTCCGCGACTTGGCGACGATCGCCGTCAGCTTGCGCAGGGCCTGCGACATGAGGCGCGCCTGGAGGCCCACGTGCGAGTCGCCCATCTCCCCTTCCAGCTCGGCCTTGGGCACCAGCGCCGCCACGGAGTCGATCACCACCACGTCCACGGCGTTGCTGCGCACCAGCATCTCGGCGATCTCCAGCGCCTGCTCGCCGCTGTCCGGCTGGGAGACCAGCATGTTGTCGATGTCCACCCCGAGCTTGCGCGCGTACTCGGCGTCGAGCGCGTGCTCGGCATCGATGTAGGCGCCGATGCCGCCGCGCTTCTGCGCCTGCCCGACCAGCGACAGGGCGAGGGTCGTCTTGCCGGACGACTCGGGGCCGAAGATCTCCACCACCCTGCCCACCGGCAGGCCGCCGATGCCGATCGCGTGATCGACCGAGATCGAGCCGGTGGAGATGGCCTCGACAGCCATGATCTCACGCTGGCCGAGGCGCATGATCGAGCCCTTGCCGAACTGCCGCTCGATCTGGGAGAGGGTGGAGTCGACGGCCTTCAGCCGCTCGGATCGTGGGTCTGCCATGGGATTCGGTCCTCGTCTGGGTGGCTGTTGGGTGGCAACTGATGCTCGCTCTGGTCCGGGTCGGCCATTCATGCTCGGCATGCTCACGGCTCACACTCCCTCCTGGCAGCCGCCCGTGCGCGGCGCTCCACGGACAGCCGGCGGCGATGAGAAGGGGACGGGCCGATGCTCCACGGGAAGTACGGCTCCTCCCCATAGTAGAGGACGCAAATGAGGCGGTCAATTGGCACTCCGCGCACTCGGCGCGCCGAGTGCGAGCCGCCCGGCGGGCTGGTCCCCCAGGGCCGGCGATTCGATGGCTGTTCGATAGTCTGAGGCCGCCGCCGGGCTCCTCCGGTTCCCGGCCGCGGTCTCCCCGGTGCCCGCCGGCGCCCTGGTCTCCGTCTATCCCTTGGGAGGCGTGGCTCGTTGGGGAGCGCGCCCGGAACCAGGAGGAGAAGCCATCATGCAACTTGCATGCATTCGCCCGAATTGCTATGGTCCGGCCATGGGAATCCACCTGCAAATCCGTGACGTGCCGGACGACCTGCACCAGATCCTGCGCCGCCGCGCGGATGCGCGCGGCCTGAGCCTGCGCCAGTATGCCCTGGAGGTCCTGCGCGAGCACTGCCAGCGACCGACGCTGGACGAGTGGCTCGACGGCCTCGGCCTCGCGGCCTCGGCGGCGCTCCCCATGCCCGCGGCGGAGGCCCTCCGCCAGGCCCGCGAGGCGGACGAGGACGCCCTGGCCCATGTGCTCGGTCGTCCTTGACGCCTCGGCCGCCGTGGAGCTGCTCCTCGGGACGCCGGCCGGAGCGCGGGCCGATGCCGCCCTGCGGGGGCGCTCGGTCGCCGTGCCGGCCCATTTCGATGCCGAGGTGCTGTCGGCCCTCGGCCGCCTGGCGCGCGGCGGCTACCTGGACGAAGGTCTGGTCGAGCCCCTCCTGGGGCAGCTCGGCCGTGCCCCCTTCGTGCGCTACGCCCTGCGTCCCCTCCTCGCGGCCGCCTGGGGCCTGCGCCACAACCTGGCCCTGCGCGACGCCATGTACGTGGTCCTCGCCCGCCGGCTGGGAGCCACGCTCGTGACCGCCGACGCCCGCCTGGCGCAGGCCCCGGCCCTGGGCGGCGCGGTCGCGCTGGTGGCTGGCGGATGAGGCCGGGCGGCGCGTACCTGGAGTCGGTGCTGCCGCGGGTGCGCGAGCGGATGGAGGCGCATTACGGCCTGGTGGTCTCGTTCGCCGCCCTGCCGCCGCCCTTCACCGGCGATCTGGACGGTGCCGAGGTGCGGATCCACCGCGGCCACGGCATCGAGCCCGCGCTCTTCACCCTGGTGCACCTGTTCGGCCACACCGTGCAGTGGAACACCTCCGACGCCGCCAGCCGCATGGCCGCCGCCGCCGCGCCGGGAGCCTATGGGGAGGCGCAGCTCGCCGAGGTCGCGGCCTACGAGCAGGAGGCGTCGCGCTACGCCCTGCAGCTCCTGCACGAGACCGGCATCGCCGATCTCGACCCGTGGCTGTCCGACTTCGCCGCCGCCGACCTCGCCTTCCTCAGCCACTTCTACCGCACCGGCGAGAAGCTCCCCCTGGAGGGCTTCTGGCGCGACGGCCAGCCGCTCCTCGCCCCCCTCGCCATCCCGCCGTTCGAGCCGCGCCGGCGCAAGTTCCGCTGGGACGGCGTGGTGCTGTGATATTCCCTTGGCGATCAAGCACGCCGCAGGCACGGTGCCCAGGCGCCATGCCTACCCACCCTCGGCTACGGCGGCCGCAGTGTCGGTCCACCCCCCGGCCCCCTGCCAGCTCATGCCGGAGAAAGGTGCCCGGCGAGCGCCTCGGCAGTCTCCTTGGACGGCACGACCGGGACGATCTCGAACTCCACCAGGTCGTGCCAGTGCACGATCCATTGTTGAAAGAGCCGCGGATCGTCGCACTCCATGAGCTGAAAGCAGCGGTCCAGGCTGGCCTCGACCCAGCTGCCGACATGGCGCAGCCCGTCCGGCATCATGCGGCCGCGCTCGCGGAGGCGGGCGTAGACCGCCCGCGCATCGCCGTCCTTGAAACGCTCGACGACCATGAAGAGCATTGGCGTTGCCTCCCAGGATCAGGGCGAGGCGGAGGCACCGGCTCGCCGCTCGCCGTGCCGGCAGCGCAACCTGCGGTGCAGCAATGGTTTGCGCCTCGTTGCCGCCTCTGCCTTCGCCTCGTGCTAGGATGAAGCTACAGCAAATTTCTGCCGCGCCCCTGGCCGGGGCCGCGCGAACACGGGTCCCATCCATCATGAGCGAGAAAAAAGGCTGGGGTGCGAGCCTCCTGGGGGTGTTCGTCGTCCGCGACGAGGACCGCGCCTCCCAGGCGTCGGAAGGTCAGGAGGTGCCGGCCGGCGGCGCGGACGGCTCCGGCCCCGACGGCTCCGCCGGCTCGGATGCCGCCGGGGCGCTCCAGGACGGCGCGGCGGCACCGTGGCCGTCCGCGCCGGGGAACGGCGCCCTCTCCGCCGGCCTCCGAGCCGGCGGAGCCGTCGGGGCCGGAGCCGTCCGCGCCGCCGGCCGGCACCTCCTGACCT
>JASLEW010000531.1 GCA_030150965.1 Thermoanaerobaculia bacterium
GTCACCTCCTGGGCCGGGATGCGTCGAGCGCGGGAGTTGTGGCAACACGAGCGTGAGGTCTACTACGCCCTCATCGACCTCCAGCGCGGGCTGGAGTTCGTCTCAGCGAACCGGGAGCTGACGGCGGCCGACCTGGAGGGATTCTTCCACAAGATTGATGCCGTCCTGGGCTCGAGCTCCCAGAAATGGGCCCGCATCCAAGAGAAGAAGGACGCCTAGTGGGTGTCGGGGCAGGCCCGCATGTCGAAGACGATGGCTCGCCGCGGCCGGGGCGCTCCGCGTCCGCGCCCCCTTAGCTCTACTTTGTCAGATTCCCGGATGAGTTGGCCTGGAGCCTTCGCCGCCTTCGATCCGAGGCGTCCGTGGCTGCTTGTCGCTGATCCCCAGGGTCGGCTCGTGGTCGTTGCCTACACCTGGCGCGGAGAGCGGGTTCGCCTGATTACCGCGCGGGCAGCGACGAGCAAGGAACGCCGGCAATACGAGGAAGAAAGATGAGAAAGGAATACGACTTCAGCAAGGCAAGGCGCGGCCCGGTCGTGCCGATTCCCCTGGGGAAGACACGGATCACGATCCGCATCGATGACGACGTCCTGCAATGGTTCAAGGATCAGGTGCATGCCGCTGGCGGCGGCAACTACCAGACCCTGCTCAACGCGGCGCTCCGAGAGCACGTCAAGAGGGAGCGAGAGCCCTTGGAGGAGACCCTAAGAAGGGTGATTCGGGAAGAGCTTCAGGTGGGGTAGGTCGCCCATCGGCGCCGCGGTGGGACAGCCGTGCGCGCCAAGGCCCTCGGCGGGTTCCTGGACTTCCCAAATTGAACCTCCACCACGAAACCCTCCACCACCTCGACCCGGCCCACCTGCCCAAGGCCGCGGCTGGCGCACCCAATCCCCCTCTGACCTTCACCTGCCCGGTCCACTCGGTCTGCCTCTTCTGCCCGGCATGAGGGGACAGGCCAGGTAGAGCGGATCCCCTGACCACAGGCGCACGGCGATTCGCGCCGTGCGCCTTTCGCGCCGTCCGCGGTCCGTGCGCAAACCGGGCAAGGAGCTTCCTTGCGCCGGGCACCACCGGCTGGCCCCGGCTGGCCGAGCCGCTTCTTGTGTGTCCTGAGCGGAGATAGGATTGCGCCTCTTGTTGCGGGGCCCGATAGAATTAGGGGGGTGCGGGTGGCGCGGGCGCGGATCTCGGCGGAGGAAAGGATGGCTTCCACCCGGTGCGTGGCGCTGTTGCGGGGGATCAACGTCGGGCGTGCCAAGCGCGTCGCCATGGCGGATCTGCGCTCCCTGGTCGAGGGGCTCGGTTTTACCGAGGTGCGCACTCTCCTCAACAGCGGCAATGTCGTCTTCACCAGCGCCGGCCGCGGCTGGCAGGGGGCCGCGCCGCGTATCGAGCAGGCGCTTGCCGCCCAGCTCGGCGTCGCCTCCCGGGTCACGGTCCTGAGCGCCGCCGAGATGGCGAAGGTGGTGGCCGACAACCCGCTGCTCGGCGTGGCGCGCGACCCCTCCCGTCTCCTCGTTGCCGCCCTCGCGGATCCGGGCGACAGGGCGCTCCTCGCGCCTCTGTCCCAGCAGGATTGGGCGCCGGAGGCCCTGGCGCTGGGAGAACGTGTCGCCTACCTCTGGTGCTCCGAGGGCATCCTCGCCAGCCGCCTCGCCGAGAGCCTCGGGCGCGTGCTCCGCGACGGCTCGACGGCCCGCAACTGGGCGACCATCCTCAAGCTCCATGCCCTGTTGCAGGCGTGACTCCCCGGCGCCTGTGGCGAGCGCACCGCCCCCTCCGTCTCCCGGTCCCCGAAGCAGGGCATCCGGCGCGGGTGCTCACCGGGAGGCTTGCCGTGCCTTCGCGATGTTCCGCGGCACCCTGCCGAGGAGAGTCACGGACCGGCAGCGGCTCCGAGGTGTTGCCCCGGCGGAGGTGGTATTGCGTATCTCCTTGTGGGAGGCGGTGCGGCGGCGAGGCTGCGGCCGGTCGGAGCGATGACCGGTCGGGCAGTCGGTCCGGGCACTCCGGGAGGATCGTGATGCGCTCAGGATGGTGCCGGTGTTTGGGGCTGGGGCGGGGATTGGCGGGGATGCTGCTGCTGGGGATGGCGTTGCCCGCTGCGGCGGCGGCAGCGGCGGAGGCCGGGTTGGCCGCGCCGGCAGCGGCCGGGGCGGCGGCAACCGGGCCGATGCCGGCAGGACCAGCGCCGGCGGGCTCGGCGGCGCTGGGGCCGAGCTTCGACTGTGGCAGGGCGACGCGGGCGATCGAGAAGGTCATCTGCTCGGATGCGGGGCTGGCGGCCGAGGACCGGCGGTTGGCCGAGGTCTTCGCCGAGGCGCGGCGGGAGAAGGAGGAGCCGATTGCCACCGATGGCGTGTCGTTGCTGGACGAGCAACGCAAGTGGCTGGCGGAACGCGACGAGTGCGCGGACGATGACGCGGTCCGCTGCCTTCTTGGCCGGTACCACAGCCGCGCCATGGAGCTGTGGGCGGCGATGCCGTTCGTGCTCCACGTGCGGGTGCCGCTCAAGGCGGCGGACGAGGAACGGTTGATCGGACTCTTCCATTGGATGTCCGCGGACGATCTGAACACGGTGACCCAGGACGACAACGACGAGGCGCTGTCCGCGGCGTCGTGCCGCTTCTTCGAACGCTTCCCCAGGGAGGCGGAGGTGGTGTTTGCCGCCAACAGCTACTCGTCGCGCGATGCGTGGACGCCGATCTGCCACACGATCGACGTGGCGGAGAGGCTGCCGGCCATGGACCGCTTGGTGCATCTGCTCGCCAGCATCGAGGCCGGCTCGCGGGAGTGCGGCGGCACGATTTATTACGGCCACCAGCGCGACCAGCTCGTGACCCGCATCCTGGCGGTGGTGGACGTGCACCCGGATCTGGCCGCCTACGACCAGGAGCGGCGGCACGACGCGGCGGACGAGGAGAAGGAGCTGGGCTATCACCCGGACGTGGCGCATTGGGGATTGCAGGGGCTGTGGCAGAAGCGGCGCTACGCCGAGCTGAGGCGGGCGGTCGCGGTGGCCCGGCCGGCGCTCGCCGCCGACTATCAGAAGCGTTTTGGCCTGGCGGCGGCGGCGGCCGATCGGGTGGCCGACTATTACATCGGCAAGCTGACCGACAAGTACACGCGCATCTCGGGCGCGTCGTCGACGCTCGAGTACTACTCGCTCTGCTACACCCGCCAGGATCTCGACGGCTATCTGCGGAGCGGCAAGATGCCGGCCAGGGAATGCCCCTACCATGAGGACGCCGAGCCCGGCCGGCCGGCGGCGCTGCGGCGGCTGCTCGGCCTGGCGATCGTCAACGATTATCCCCTGGCTGTGGTCAAGCGGCTGCTCGCCGCTGGCGCGAGCGTCAATCCGCCGGCGCCGCCGGCGCAGCGGGAGTCGCGCGAAAGCCTGCTGATGCTGGCCGCGGCGCGCGCCGACGTGATCGGCGTGCTGCTCGGCGCCGGGGCGAATCCCAACGCGGCGAACGCGTTCGGCAAGACGGCGTTGATGTACGCCGCCCAGGAGAGGAATGCCGCGGGGGTGAGGCGCCTGCTCGCGGCGGGCGCCGAGGTGGACGCGGCGACCACCACCATGGAGTTCTGCGGTCCGCATATCACCGGCCGCACGGCGCTGATGTACGCGGCGCGGCGGGGCGCGCCCGAGGTGGTGCGCATGCTGCTCGCCGCGCACGCCGACGCGGGACGCTCCGACAGCGCCGGCAGGAACGCCGCGGCCCACGCGGCGGCAAACCGCTCGCTGGCGCCGGCCGAGCGCCAGAAGCTGGTGGCGATGCTGGCGGTCCCTGGCGCCGGCAAGCCCTAGCGGCTGGGCGTTGCAGGCCCCGGCATGCCGCCCTGACCGTCCGGCGAGAGGCTCGGGCGGCTCCTGCATGGCCGCGAGTGGAGCCCGCGCGGGGACGAGGAGTCCGGTCCGAGCTCAGCGCGCCGGGATCGGACGGTAGAACCTGATCCAGCCTCCCCGCAGGCGGTCCAGGCGCGGGTGGCCCTCCAGCACGAAGCGCCGGCCGCCGATGTTCTGCTGGTAGACCAGGATCCGTCCGGTGTCCGGATCGACGCCGCCGAAGATCGCCGTGTGGTGGGCGAATCCGCCCGCCTCGCCCCAACGGGTGTTGCGGTACTGCATGACGTCGCCGGGACGCGCATCGCTCAGCTGCCCGGTTTGGCGCAGGCCGTCGGGCTCCGCCTCCACCATGTAGACCAGGCGGCCCCAGACGTAGTCGCCGCGCCCCGGAGAGTCGGGACCGGCGCGCACGGCGGCGCCGGCGGCGCGCAGGGCATGAGCGGCCAGCGCGGCGCACTCGCCGTTGCCCACGGTCTGATGGAGATGGGCACGGGCGAACTCGACCACCCCCTCCGGCTCGAAGGGCCTTCGTGCCGCCAGCGCCGCGGGCAGCAGAAGCAGGGCGAGACAGGCGACGACACGCGGCCTGGGCATGGGCGTTCTCCCCGGGGGATGTGCCTCCGATCTTAACTCCATAGTCTCCATTGTCCGGGTCACGGGCCGGTGCGCGGGCTAGTCCGTCCTGAGGGTGATCGACGGATCGACGCGGGCCGCCCGCCAGGCGGGCACCCAGCAGGCGACGGCCGAGATGGCGATGAGGAGGGCGATCACGTCCAGGTGTGTCACCGGATCGAGGCGTGAGACGCCGAAGAGCAGCGCGGCGAGAGCGCGGCTGGCGAGCAGCGTGCCGGCGAGGCCGAGGGCGATTCCGAGGCCGGTGAGCGCCAGCCCCTGGCGCAGGACGAGCAGGAGAAGGTCGCCGCCGGTGGCGCCCAGGGCGGAGCGGACGCCGATCTCCCGCCGGCGTTCGGCGACGCTGCCGGACATCACGCCGTAGAGGCCGATGGCGGCGAGGGCCAGGGCCGCGAGCGCGAAGGCGGCGAAGAGGGTGAGGACGAACCGGCGCTGGGCGGCCGAGGCGGCGAGCAGGGCGTCCATGGTGCCGACGCGCACGATCGGCTGGTCCTTGTCCACCGACCAGACCGCCTGCTCGACCGCCGGCGCCAGGGACGCCGCGTCGCCGGCCGCGCGCACCACTAGCCACCGCGGGCTGTCCGCCCACAGCCACCGGTCGCTCACGACGTAGACGGAATCCTCCTGGCCCGCCGCGAGCGAGGTCTGGCGGACGTCGCCCACCACGCCGGCGACGACGTCCCAGGGGCGGTTGGCGGGGCCGCCGAAGCGCAGGCGCTGGCCGAGCGGGTCGATGCCGGGGAACTTGCGCCGGGCGAAGGACTCGCTGAGCAGGACCGGCCGCTCCGCGGCCCCCGCCGGAGCGGTCAGGTCGTGATCGTCGAACAGCCGCCCGCGGCGCAGCGGGATGCCCATGGTCTCGAAGTAGCCCGGCGAGACGGCGCAGCGCAGGCCGTCGTGGCTGACGCCGGGATCGGCGTCGTTCTGGAAATGGATGCCATAGACCTCCGGCACGTAGGACTCGCCGCTCAGCGGCAGCTGGCTGGTGAAGGCGGCGGCGGCGACGCCGGGGACGTGACGGACCGCGTCCAGGGCCTGGCGGTAGAAGCGATGGGTGACGGCGTCGTCGTCGTAGCGGTGGCCGTAGGTCTGCACCTGCAGGGTGAGCAGATGCGAGGTGCGGAAGCCGGGCGCCACGGCGAGGAGGCGCTGCATGCTGCGCCAGAGGAGGCCAGCGCCGACCAGGAGCATCAGGGCCAGCGCCACCTCCGCCATGACCAGCACCGGGCGGATCAGCCGGTGGCCGGGGGCGATGCGGCGCGAGCCCTGCTGCAGCTCGGCGCCGAGGTCGAACCGTGAGCCGCGCAACGCGGGGAGCAGCCCGACCGCGAGGCCGGTCAGCGTGGTGAGGGCGAGCGCGAAGGCGAAGACGGCGCCGTCCAGGCGGACCGCCGCCACCCGTGGCAGGTGCTCGGGGCTGAACAGGACCATGGCGCGGATGCCGAGGCGCGCCACGGCCAGGCCCAGGGCGCCGCCGAGCGCGGCGAGCAGCAGGCTCTCGGTGACCAGCTGCCGCAGCAGGCGGCCGCGTCCGGCGCCGAGCGCGGTGCGCATCGCCAGCTCGCCGCGGCGCTGGGCGCCGCGGGCCAGCAGCAGGTTGGTGACGTTGACGCAGGCGATCAGCAGCAGCAGGCCGACGGCGCCGAGCACGGCGAGGAGCGCCGGCCGCACGCCGCGGGTCACGTCGTCCTGGAGCGGGCTCATGCCCAGGCCCCTGTCCAGCGACGCCCAGCGCGGCCGGGGCAGCTCCGGCAGCGGCGCCCGTGCGATCGCGGCCAGCTCCCGGCCCGCCTCCGCGGCCGCGACGCCGGGGCGCAGGCGCGCCACCATGCGCAGGTGATGACCCCATTCGCGTCCCTGCGCGGGGAGAACGGCGTCGTATTGCAGCAGCGTCCACAGCTCGGCGTCCGGCACCAGGACGTTCTCGAACGACGGCGGCATGACGCCGAGGACGGTATAGGCGTCGTCGTCCAGCTTGACCTGCCGGCCGACGAGCGCGCGATCGGCGCCGAAGCGCCGGCGCCAGAGGCTGTCGCTCAGGATCACCACCCGCGGGCCGAGGCGCCGGTCGTCGGCGGGATCGAGATCCCGCCCCAGCGCCGGCGGCACCCCCAGGACGCGGAAGTACCCGGCGCTCACCGATTGGCCGGCGAAGCGCTCCGGCGCGGCGGTGCCGGTCATCGCCGGCTGCCAGGGTTTCCACACCGCGAGCGCGGCGAAGGACCGGCAGCGGGCCAGCAGCTCGCGGTAGGTGCCGAAGGTGACCGGCGCGCGCTCCCCCGCCGGGCCGAAGTCCCAGACGTCCAGGATCCTCTCGGCGTGCGGATAGGGGAGCGGCGCGAACAGGATCGGATGGACCGCGCTGAAGATCGCGGTGCTGGCGCCGATGCCCAGCGCCAGGGTGAGCACGCCGATCGCCGCCAGCGCCGGGTCGCCGCGCAGCCGCCGCGCGGCGTAGCGCAGGTCGGCGGCGAGCGCGGCCAGGGAGCTCTCCCAGCCGAAGGCGCGGAGCTGCTCGCGCACCAGGGGTGCCGGGCCGAGCTGCCGCCGCGCGGCCAGCCGCGCCTCGGCGGGGGAGAGCCCCCGCGCCTCCAACTCGGCGGCGGCCTCCTCGTAGTAGTGCGCGACCTCGTCGGCGATTTCGCGGTCGGCGCTCTCGCGCTGCGCCAGCACGCGCAGCCCGCGGCGGAGCCGGCGCCAGAGCGCCATCCCCTAGCTCTCCGCCTTGAGCAGGCGCGCCACGGCCGCCGTGCGCCGTTCCCAGTCCGCGGTCTCGACGCCGAGCTGCTTGCGGCCGGCACGGGTGAGCGAGTAGTACCTGGCGCGCCGCCCGCTCTCCGTCTGGCGCCATGCGGAGTCGAGGCAGCAGGCGCGCTCCAGGCGCTGCAGCGCGGTCAGCAGGGAGCCGGGGTTGACCTTGAAGACGCCGCGCGAGATCTGCTCGACCCGGCGCGCGATGCCGAAGCCGTGCATCGGCTGGAGGCTCAGCGTCTTGAGGATGAGCAGGTCGAGCGTGCCCTTGATGACGTCGGTGTTGGGTTCGTCCATGAGCCCGACCTTAGCCGTCTCTCATCTTGGATGTCAAGATGTGGTATTCAGGGGGAGTGTGGAGGGTGGCGGAGCGCGATGCCGGGACCCCGGGAGGGCCGCGTCCACAGGCGTCCGGCGCAGGACGTTCTCGAAGGACGGCGGCACGATGCCGAGGGCCGGCGCCGCGCCATGCCGGGTGGGGGCCGACACGCCGAGCAAGCGCGGCGTCGCCGGGCTGCGAGCGGGGCCGCCGCGCGCTACTCGATGCCCAGCCGCCGGTAGAGGAGGGCCCTGCGCTCCTCGACCGCATCCGGCGAGAGCGGCTCGGCGAGCTCCGGGGCGAACGGCGCCAGGGCCGCCGCGGCGGCGCCGGTGAAGACGACCGTGCCGTCGGCCTCCATCCGCTCGACGCCGTCCTGGCGCGCGCTCTCCCACTGGAACGCGGTCAGCTCGTCGCGGCGGGCGTCCGGCGGGAGATCGATCTCGACGGTCCCGCCGGCGATGCGGACCGGCCAGCCTCCCGGCAACCCGGCCGGACCGGGCGCGGAGGTGCGCCGCGGCGGGCCGCCGAGGAGGGCGCGCAGCACCGGCAGGCCGGCGGCGGCGGCGAGGGCGTTGCTCTGGCGCTCGACCGGGAGAGGAGGCCCGGCGTAGGCCAGCTCGTCGGCGCGCCGCCCCTCCTCTCCCAGGTGGACGCGCGGCCGGGAAGCCGGCGGGGCTGGCGGCTGGGCGCGCATCACCGCGAGGAGGTGGGCGTGGTGCGCGGCCACCCGGATGGGCTCCGCGCCGGCGATCTCCGGCCGGTGGCGCAGGACGGCGCGGACGCGCGCCTCGATCATGCCGGCGTTGCCGATCCCGATCGTCGGCGCGAGGCCGCGCGCGGCGAGGATCGGGTGCGTGAGGTCGGGAAAGGAGGCGTTGACCACCGGCGCCGGGAGGCCCACGGTGCGGACGGCCCGCATCACGCTCGCCACCAGCGGCAGCTGGACCGGGAGCTGGAGCGCGAAGCCCGCCCGGGCGAGCGCGGCGGCGAGCGGCGCGGGTTGCTCGCGCGCCCACCAGGGCGAGAGGTCGGAGGCGCACTGCACCACGAGCCGCGGGCGCTCGCGGCGCAGCAACTTCTCCAGGTCGCCGGTGCGGTGCGCATCCAGCGCGCAGAAACGGACGCGGCAGATGCCGCAGGTCTCGAGGAGGGCGGCGAGGGGATCCCCGCGCCGCGCGTCGCGGCCGGCGAGGACCAGCTCGCCCACCTCCGGCAGGCCCGCCAGGCCGGCGGCAAGGCGCTGCCCCAGGTCGCCCGTGCCGATCAGCAGGACGCGCGCGCTCATTCCCCTGCCGATCGGCCTGGATCGCGGCGCAGGAGCCGCACACCCCGCGGGTGCTCGGCGCCCGCGGCCCTGAAACCGTGCGCCATGGCGGGCGCAGTCTAGCAGGCTGCTGAAAAGGCGGCCTCCGGCGGGCACGGCGAGCCGCTCATGGGGACGGCAGGTTGACGCCGCTGAGGAAGCCGCCCAGATGGCCGGTCAGGGCCACCAGGGCCGCGGCCGCCAGCTCCACCGGCCAACGGTAGGCGGGCGGCGCCTGGCCCGGCGTGCGGCGGGCCCGGTGGTGCAGCCACCAGCAGCATCCGATCAGCACGGCCGAGGTGGCGCCGAGGACCAGATGCTGGAGGAGCAGCCCCTTGAGCCGGGCGCCGCCGAGCTGCAGCTGCCAGGCGAGGAGGCCCGTGGCGACGGCCGGCACCGCCGCCACGGCCGCCACCAGGAAGTTGTAGTAGGCGGCGGCGGCCAGCGCCGGCCGCCGGGACCACTGGGCGGCGGCGTCGAACCCCACCCCGCTGAGCAGCAGCGCGATGGGGAAATGGATCAGCACGACGTGCTGCGCGTGCCTGGCGAGCAGGACGGTCCGCGGATCGAAGGGGTTCGCAGCGGCGCTCACTGCACGATCACCTCGCCGGTCATCTTCGGATGCATGCCGCAGAAATACGGGTACCGGCCGGGCTTGGCGAAGGTGTACGAGAACTTATCGCCGGTGTCGAGAGCATGCGACTTGAAAACCCGATCGGTGCTCACCACGGTGTGGGGGATGTCGTCGTGGTTCACCCAGGTCACGGTGGCGCCGGCAGCGATCCTGACCGAAGCGGGGGCGAAGCTGAAGTTGTCGATCCTGACCTCGACGGCCGGCGCCGGATTGCCGGAGTCGGCGGCGGCGAGCGGCAGGGCGGAAGCCTGGAGCAGGCAGACGGCGAGGCCAAGGCTGCAGAGGACGAGTTTGACGCGCATGGGATCTTCCTTTCCAGAGAGCGGCGGCACCGTGACGCCCGGCGCCGCGGCCGACGGTCGCGGCACCTCACCCGCCTAGACTCGGGGCGCGGCCGGATATTCCGGACGGTTGCCGGCGCCGGCTGGTCCTGTGGCCGGAGCGTAGAGCCGCGCGCCCGGCAGACCACGCCCCCCCGCCGCGCCGGCCGCGCCGGCCGCGCCGGAGGCCACTGGACTTGCAGGTGCCAAGCCCTTAGGCTCTGCGCCGCATGAACCTCCTCCACCAGGCCGCGGACCTCTTCCTGCACCTCGACCGGACGCTCGGCCAGGTGCTGCGGGAGTACGGCGCCTGGACCTACCTGCTGCTCTTCGCCATCATCTTCTGCGAGACCGGGCTGGTGGTGGTGCCGTTCCTGCCGGGGGACTCGCTGCTGTTCGCGGCGGGCGCCTTCGCCGGGCTCGGGGCGCTGTCGGCCTGGTGGCTGATCGTGCTGTTGGCGCTGGCGGCGGTGCTGGGGAATACGGTCAACTATTGGGTGGGTTACCTGGTTGGGCCGCGGCTGGTGACGGCGCGGCGCCGGTGGGTCCGCCCGGAGCACCTCGCACGCACCCACGAGTTCTATGAGAAGCACGGCCCGAAGACGCTGGTGATCACCCGCTTCGTGCCGATCCTGCGCACCATCGCCCCCTTCGTCGCCGGGCTGGGCAGGATGTCCTTCGGCCGCTTCACCGTCTACAACGTGGCCGGCGGCGCGCTCTGGGTGGTGGTGGGGGTCGCCGCCGGCGACCTGTTCGGCAACGTGCCGGTGGTGCGCAGGAACTTCTCGCTGGTCATCCTGGCGATCGTCGTCGTGTCGCTCCTGCCCGCTCTCTTCGAGCTGCTCAAGGCGCGCCGCGCCGGCGGCCGGGGGAAGGAAGAAGCGCTTTAGCGGAAGCTTGCAGCAAGGTCCGATTTGGCGTTTCGGACGAGATGTGAGACCCTTTCGCCGCGTTGCAAGCGGCGGTGGGTCCCCGGTGAGTGGAGAGGCCGGCCGCAACACGTGGCTCAGCCGAGCGGCCGGCGGGGGAGAGGCCCCAGGGGTTGCGCGCCCTGAGATCGAAGCGCAACGAAAGCAGTCGCGGCAACGTAGAAGTGCCATAGCCAGTGCGCCCCCGGAAAAGCATCCGGAGCGCCGATGAGCGGCGGCCTCCCGGCCAGGCCCCCGTTCGGCCCCAAGTTTCAGCCGGAACACCCAGGCGTAGCGAGCCGCGGCCAGCGCGGCGCTCGCCAAAGAGAGAACCTGCACGATGAATGAATTTGCATCCTTCGGCCTTTCGCCAGAGCTCCAACATGGCATCCAGGAGCTCGGTTTCGTCGAGCCCACCCCGATCCAGCTGCAGGCCATCCCTCCGGCCATGGCCGGGCAGGACATCCTGGCCTGCGCGATGACCGGCAGCGGCAAGACGGCGGCCTTCCTGCTGCCCATCCTGCAGCGCTTCGCCGGCCGGCCCGGCGCCGGCACGCGCGCCCTGGTGCTGACGCCGACCCGCGAGCTCGCGGCGCAGATCGTCGAGCACCTGACCGCGCTCGCCGCGCACACCGCGGTGACCGGCGCCGCGGTCTTCGGCGGTGTCGCCATCGGCCCGCAGGAACGGGCCTTCCGCGACGGCGTGGACATCCTGGTGGCCACCCCCGGGCGTCTGCTCGATCATTTCCAGAACGACTACGCGCGGCTCGACGGGCTGGAGGTGCTGGTGCTGGACGAGGCCGACCGCATGCTCGACATGGGATTCCTGCCGGACGTGCGGCGGGTGCTGGCGGCGCTGCCGCGCGAGCGCCAGACGATGCTGTTCTCCGCCACCCTGCCGCCGCCGATCGTGGAGCTGGCGCACGAGATGCTCCACTCGCCGGCGGCGATCAACGTCGAGCGCAAGGCGATGCCCGCCGACGGCGTCACCCAGGCGGTCTACCCGGTGCGCGAGGACCTCAAGCCCTGGCTGCTGCTCGAGCTGCTGCGGCGCGACGAGATCAAGAACGTCCTGGTGTTCACCCGCACCAAGCACCGGGCGAACCGCCTGGCCGAGTTCCTGGACCGCGAGGGGATGCCCTGCGACCGCATCCACGGCAACCGCAGCCAGGCGCAGCGCACCGATGCGCTGGCGCGCTTCAAGGACGGGCGCCTGCGGGTGCTGATCGCGACCGACATCGCGGCGCGCGGCATCGACGTCGAGGCGCTGTCGCACGTCATCAACTTCGACGTCCCCAACATCCCGGAGGACTACATCCACCGCGTCGGGCGGACGGCGCGTGCCGGCGCCGCGGGCGACGCGTTCACCTTCGTGGCGCCGCAGGAGCAGGCCGACTGGTTCGCCATCGAGCGCGCGGTGGGCCAGCGCCTGCCGCAGCGCACCCTCGCCGGCTTCGACTACGCGGCACCGACCGCCGAGCGGCTGGAGATCCCGCTCGGCGAGCGCATCGCCGCCATCCGCGCCCGCAAGGCGGAGGAGCGGGTGCGCGCCCGCGAGAAGGCGGCGCGCAAGGCGCAGCGCCCGCCGGG
>JASLEW010000549.1 GCA_030150965.1 Thermoanaerobaculia bacterium
CTCGGTCCGCGGCGCGGCCCGGCCCCTGGCGGCGCCGGCCGCGAGCGTTTGCTCCCGGCCCGATGGCCGGCCGGGCTCCGGTCGGCGTTTTCCCGGTGGCCCGCCAGGTGCCGGTCTGCGTCTTCCCGGTGACCGGCCGGGCTCCGGTCGGGGTCTTCCCGGCGGCTGGCCGGATTCCCGGTGGCGCCTTCCTGCCGAGCGTTCAGGTGCCGGGCGGCGCGTTCGCGGCGGCCGGCCGGGCTCCGGACCCAGCCGGCGCGCAGGGCCCTGGAGGAGGGCCGTGGCCGGCGCGGCGCTGGGCCTGGCGGTGTCTTTGGCGATGCTGCTGGCCGGGTGCGGCGGCCGGCAACGCGGCGGGCCGTCCTCCGGTCGGCTCGTCCATCTGATCGACGTGGCGGGCCCGGCGAGCCGGGAGAACAGGAGCGGTGGCGCGCCGGGAACCGGGCCGGCGGGCGCGCCGGCGCCAGCGCCCACTCTTCCGTCCCTGCCGGCGGGGGCCGCGGCGCCGGATCATCCCTACGAGGCGGCGGTGGAGGTGTCGGCGGCGCGGGTCGGCGGCCTGCGGCTGGAGCTTGCCGGCACCGCCCGGCTCGCCACTCTCTCCTGGCGGCTGGCGCAGGACCGCGAGTTCAGCCGCTTCCGCGCCCTGAGCTTCCCGTTGGCCGGCGACGGCAGGCCGCACGTCTACGAGGTGGACCTGGAGCGCGAGGCCCATTGGCACAGCCGGGTGGAGGGGCTGCGCCTGGGGGTCGATGCCGGGGAGGTGCGGGTGGTCGGCGGCAGCCTGGAGGCGGCGAGCGGCGCCTCGCGCTCGATGTCGCTGGGCGGCGAGACCATGCCGGCGCTGCCCGGCGGCGGGCGCATCGAGCTGCCGCTGCCGCCGGGGCTGGCGAAGGGCACCTTCTTCGAGGCCCACATCGGCCTGCTGCCGGAGTTCGAGCGCGCCGGGGTGAGCGCCGTCTTCCGCGTCGCCCTGGAGGATGGCCATGGCCGGCATCCCTTGCTGGAAGAGCGGCTGACGGGCGGCGCCGGCGGGCCGCGCTGGCGGCTGGTGCGGCGGGCGCTGCCCGAGGAGGACGGCGACCTCGGCAGGAACGGCGCCGGCCAAGGCTCCGGGCGACGGCTGGTTCTGGAGGCGTCCGCCGTCCAGGGAAGTCAGGGGGGCCAGGGGGGCCGGGGGGCCCAGGGCGCCGCCGAGCTGCCGGAGGGCGCCGTCGTCTGGGGCGACCCGCTGCTGGTGCCGCCGGGCCGGCCGGCGGGCCGCAACCTGGTGGTGATCCTGATCGACACGCTGCGCGCCGACGTGCTGGGCGCCTACGGCGACCGCGGCGGGCTCACCCCGCGCCTCGATGCGCTGGCGCGCCAGGGGGTGCGTTTCCGCGAGATGCTCTCGCCCGCGCCGTGGACCCTGCCGAGCGTCTGCTCGCTGCTGACCGGCCTCCAGCCGCAGACCCACGGCGCCGGCCAGCGCTTCGGCGACTTCGATCCGGCGAGCCCGCGCCAGAACGACTTCGCCCCGACCGGCCTGCCCGGCGGCGTGCGCACCATGGCCGGCGTGCTGCGCGGGCAGGGCTTCTACAGCCTGGGGGTGTACCAGAACTTCTACATCCTGCCCGGCTTCGGCGTGCACCAGGGGTTCGACGACTACACCTCCTACGAGGACCGGGCGGAGGTGCTGGTGGACAAGGCGCTGGAGGCCCTGCGCCGCACGGCGGGCGACCGCCGCACCTTCCTCTATCTCCACCTCTTCGACCTGCACTCGCCCTACGACGCGCCGGAGCCGGAGTGCACGCGCGTGGCGCGGCGCCTGATGCCCGGCTACCGCGGTCCGCTGGGCTGCCAGGCCGACCGCAACCCGGAGCGCACCACCATCCCGCCGCCGCGCGACCGCCCCTGGTTCGAGGCCCTGTACCGCGCCGAGGTGGCCTACACCGACCGCCAGGTCGGCCGCTTCCTCGACGGCCTGCGCGACCTCGGCCTGGACGACCGCACCGTGGTGGCGGTGGTGAGCGATCACGGCGAGGAGTTCTGGCAGCGCCTTGGCCAGGAGGAGCGCTTCGCCTACGAGACCAACTCGGACCACGGCCATACCTTCTACCAGGAGCTGGTGCACGTGCCGGCGATCCTCCGCATCCCCGGCCGCCGTCCCGCCGTGGTGGACGAGCCGGTGCAGCTGGTCGATCTCTTCCCCACCCTGCTGCGCGCGGCCGGCGTCGAGCCGCCGCCCAGCCAGGGCACGGACCTGACGCCGCTGCTCGACGGCCAGCCCTCCACCAGCCGGCCGACCCTGATCGCCGACGTGATCCTCCACGGCCGCCCGCGCTGGTCCGTCCGCCGCGGCCCCTGGAAGCTGGTGGTGGCCCGCGACCCCAAGCTCCCGGTCGAGCTCTACGACCTGAGCCGCGATCCCGGCGAGCTCACCAATCTCGCCCCCAGCCAGCCGCAGGTCGCTGCCTCCCTCCGCGCCTGGGGAGAGCGCGAGCTGGCAGCGCGCCAGAAGGCCCGCGCCACCTTCCTCCAGCGCGGCGACGCCCTGGGCGCCACCTACCTGGAGTGGCGCTACATCACCAAGCTGCGGGCGCTGGGCTACCTGCGGTGAGGTGCGCGCCGGTCACACCATGGAAGGATCTCGGCGCCGGAATCGCTTCTTGCCACGCCAGGGCTTAGACATATTTATATACGACGCTTGCAAGCTTGTAGAATTGGTTTTACCCTCCACCTGATCAAGCTTGGGCCGAGCTCGTCTGGCGTTTCTCTCTCCGCTCCGCAAGGGAAGTCCGGCAGAGGTGACGCCGGGTGCCCTGGTGCGCCGCTCTTCGTGGAGCCTCGGCCGGCCCGGGTCAGTTGCTGCCTTCTGCTCGAGGAGGACCGACCATGGCAGGGAATCGGCTGATGAAGCTCTGGTTGGCGTCGGTCTTGGTGCTGCCGTTGGCCGGCTGCGTCTCGCGGCAGCTGGCCCCCACCGTCGTCAGCTACAACCTGGAGGTCGAAAAGGCACAGAACGAAGTGCTCCTGCTCAACGCCGTCCGCGCCGAGAAGCACCTGCCCATGTACCTCACGGACATCTCGACGATCAACGGCAGCATCAGCCGCTCGCTCACCGCCAGCCTGGGGCTCCCCTTCGGCCATCTCCTTCATGGGGTCGATGGTGGGGCGCCCGGGGTGACAGCGAACGGCACGGCCACCCCCGGAGCAACCTACACGGTGAATCCGACTTTCACCTTCAACGTACTGAACACTCAGGACTTCTATCGTGGCTTCCTGCAGCCCATCGACATCCCCACAGTCTCCTACTACCTCGATCAGGAGTACCCACTCGAGCTGCTGCTTGATCTCTTCGTCCTGCGGGTGGACGTGCAGTACCACCACTCCGGTCAGACGGTAACATTCCTCAACCACCCGCATATGCCACCGAATGACAACCACGATCTGCAATGCTTCAGCAAGTTTGTGCATTGGTTCGCCCAAGATGCTCGCTTCGAGAAGTCAGAGCAGACTTATGACGGGACGCCCAAGAAGGACTGTGAGATTCCCGAGAAGGACAAGATCGGTCCACTGCTCGATGGCAAGAAACTCCACCTTGACGATCTGCTGACTGCGGCCGGAAACACCAACCTGGCCTTGATCAAGGTCACGGGCCAGGATTCACCAGGGCAACCATGTCAACCATGTCAGTCAGGGCAACCATGCCCACCAGGGCAGCCAGGCGAGTACCAGCTTGTCAGCAATCCTCCAGCCGAGATCCAATTGGTGAGCGGATCTCCCTCTCTCTTCGAGGATTCCGACTGCCCGGGGACAGTCATCCCGGAGAGCATGGCGCGCACCCCCAGTTCCAGGGCCTCCTCCACTGGCAGGATGAAGGGCCTTGCGCAAGGCACGAGGAAAGGCGGGTCCGGCGGGTCCGACAAGGCGGCGATCACCTTCCATCTCCGGTCTCCCGAGGGCATCCTCTACTACCTGGGCCAGCTGCTGCGGCTCCAGCACAGTGCGGCCGGATTGGTGCAGAGCGTCTGCTATCAGCCCGGCGAGGAGCCTTTGCCTGTCTTTGTGGTGATCCAGAGACAGGCGAGTGACGGTCCATTGCAGCAATGCGAGAGCGCGATCGACGCGACCGATGCCGACAATGACCGCTACTTCATCCCCAAGGGGACATCCCCTGTCGCCGGCACCTCATGTGATTACCCGGCAATCCCAGGCAAGAGGCCGGAGCTGGTGGCAAGGCTCTCGCGATGCGATGCAGGAATGTCGACGACCACCCTGAACATCGTGGCTCAGCTCATCGGCCTGCAGAAGGCGGCCAAGGACTTCCCCTCGACGGGCGTGGTGCGGGCCATCGTGCAGTAGCCTGGCGCAGACCGCACTGAGCATCACGGAGTCAGCGGAGGATCCTCGGTGCTTGGGTCCGGTAGGAAGGTACTGAGAGTGGATGTGGCGATCCGTCTGGCGCCACTGGCGTGCGGTGCGGCTCCCGGGGCCTGCGTCAGCGCGATCTCGTAGAGGGCGAGGCCGCCGGCGCCGCCGGTGTGCCTGGCGGTCACGGTCAAGGGCTCTCCGGTGGGCAGCGTGGCGGGGAGGACGGCGTGGCGCACGCCGGCCAGGTAGCCGATTCGCGGTGTGCCGCCGGCGCGGTGCTGCGCCAGGCCGTACAGCGCTCCGGCGGCCTGCGCGCCGATCTCGATCGCCAGGAATCCCGGCGCCAGCCCCCCCGCGGCGAGCGGATGGTCGGGTGGGACGGTGGCGGTCGCGGCGACCGCGCCGGCCCTCCTGCTCGCCGAGGTGCTGGGAGCC
>JASLEW010000609.1 GCA_030150965.1 Thermoanaerobaculia bacterium
CCGACGCAAGCGTAGCAGGGACTACGGTGAGGAGGCGGTCGCGGCTGCCGCCTGTCGCGACACTCCCGGCAGGTCGCAACGCCGCCAGGGAGCCGGAGGGCAAGCGAATACCATACGAACTGGCCGTGCGGGACACTAGCACGAGCCGCCCAGCGACGGCGCGGCTCAGCCCGCCTTGGCAGCCGTGGAGCGGTGGCGGGCGAAGGCGGCGTCGACGATCTGCTGCGCCTCCTGCTCGATCTGGTGGAGATGGCCGTCGCCGCGGAAGCTCTCGGCGTAGATCTTGTAGATCTCCTCGGTGCCGGAGGGGCGGGCGGCGAACCAGCCGCTCGCCGCCACCACCTTGATGCCGCCGATCGGGCTGCCGTCGCCCGGCGCCTTGTCGAGGACCGCCTGCACCGGCTCGCCGGCCAGCTCCCTGGCCTCGATCTGGTCCGGGGCGAGCGCCGCCAGGACCGCCTTCTGCTCGCGGCTGGCCGGCGCCTCCAGGCGGCCGTAGACCGGCTCGCCGAGGTCGGCGGTGAGCCGGGCGTAGAGCTCGCCCGGGTCGCGCCCCAGGCGCGCCGTCATCTCCGCCGCCAGGAGAGCGGCGATGAGGCCGTCCTTGTCGGTGGACCAGACGCTCCCGTCGCGGCGCAGGAAGGAGGCGCCGGCGCTCTCCTCGCCGGCGAAGCCGAGCGAGCCGCCGAGCAGGCCGTCGACGAACCACTTGAAGCCGACCGGCACCTCGTAGAGGCGGCGGCCGAGCCGCGCCGTCACCCGGTCGATGATGCTGCTGCTCACCACCGTCTTGCCGACGCCGGCGGTGGCCGGCCACCGCTCGCGGCTGCTCAGCAGGTAGTGCACGCAGGCCGCCAGGTAGTGATTGGGCGGCAGCAGGCCGGCGCCGCGGCAGACCACGCCGTGACGGTCGTGGTCGGTGTCGCAGGCGAAGGCGATGTCGAAGCGGTCCTTGAGCCCGATCAGGCTGCGCATCGCATAGGGCGACGACGGGTCCATGCGGATGCGGCCGTCCCAATCGAGGGTCATGAAGCGGAAGGTGGGATCGACGGCGGTGTTGGCGACGGTGAGGTCGAGCCGGTAGCGCTCGGCGATCGCCGGCCAGTACGAGACGCCGGCGCCGCCCAGCGGATCGACGCCCAGGCGCAGCCCGGCGCCGCGCACCGCCTCCAGGTCGAGGACGTTGGCAAGGTCGGCGACGTAGGCGGCCTGGTAGTCGTGGCGCGCGGTCGTCGGGGCGCGCAGCGCCCGCGCGTAGGGGATGCGCGCGACGCCCGCGAGGCCGGCGGCGAGCAGCGCGTTGGCCCGCGCCTCGATCCAGGAGGTGGCCTCCGTGCCCGCCGGGCCGCCGTGCGGGGGGTTGTACTTGAAGCCGCCGTCGTCGGGCGGGTTGTGCGAGGGCGTGACCACGATGCCGTCGGCCAGCCCCTCGCGGCGGCCGCGGTTGTGGGTGAGGATGGCGTGGGAGACCGCGGGCGTCGGCGTGTACTGCCCCGGCGGCGCGATGCGGACCGCGACGCCGTTGGCCGCCAGCACCTCCAGGGCGCTGGCGAAGGCCGGCTCCGAGAGCGCATGGGTGTCGATGCCGAGGAAGAGCGGCCCCGCCGTGCCCTGCTCCCGGCGGTGCTCGCAGATCGCCTGGCTGATCGCCAGGATGTGCCACTCGTTGAAGGCGCAGCGGAAGGCGGAGCCGCGGTGCCCCGAGGTGCCGAACGCCACCCGCTGCTCCGGCACCGCCGGGTCCGGCCGCTCGACGAAGTAGGCGGTCACCAGCCGCGGCACGTCCACCAGGTCGGACGGCGCGGCCGGCTGGCCGGCCCGCGGGTCGATGCCGCCGCTCACCGCGGGCGCACCGCGCTCAATCGAAGGAGTCCATGCCCGCCATGCCGTCCATGCCGCAGGCGCCGCCGCCGCAGCAGGCGCCGGCGCCGCAGCCGAAGTCGCCTCCGGCCTGGCCGAGTTCATCGCGGCTGGCGGCGGCGGCGCCGCCGCCTCCGGCCGCCGCCATGGGGGCGAAGGTGGAGAACTGCTTGTCCAGGGCATCCGCGGTGCAGCGCGGGCAGACGAGGCCGGCGGAGCCCTCGCCGAGGCGTTGCAGGATCTCGAACTGGTGGCCGCAGTCGCGGCAGCGGTACTCGTAGAGCGGCATGGCGCGCCCTCCTCGAACGGATTTTACGCGAAGCGGCCGCGGCGGCGGCGGCTTTGGCGCTCCGGCGTGCCGGAGGGGCGGGCCGGCCGCCGGTCATGGGCCGCCCGAGGGGGGAGGGCGCGCCGGAGCGCGGCGGCGCCCACGGGCACCAGGCCGCGGGCATCCGGCTCTTGCCAGACTTGAAATGCTTTGATAGCATACCTGGCAGCAAGCGCTGCACCGAGACAATGCGCTGCGCCGTGCCGCCGCCGCGGCCTTGAAAAGGAGCCGGATTATGCCTCATAAGCATTGCAGCTTCGCGATCGCCGCCGCCCGCCTCGCCCTCCTCCTGACCGCGCTGCTCGCCGCCGCCGCTCCGCTGGCCGCGCAGGAAGGCCAGGCGACGGTCTCGTGCGCCTTCTTCGGCCGCGGCTACAGCGACCTCTATCACGGCTTCTACGTCACCAACTACACCGGCACCAACCTCTCGACGGTCACCCTGGCCTACACCGCCGGCCACGCCGGGCAGGTCGCGATCACCCTCACCGCCCACCGCAACAGCTTCGACGGGCCGATGCTCGGCGCCGCGCAGACGCAGACGGTCGACGTCGTCGCCACCGGCGAGACGCGGGTGATCTTCGACTTCGGCGCCGCGCCGGTGACGCCCGGCGACACCATCGCCTTCGTCCATAGCGCCGCGCAGCTCACCTCGGTGGACGGCCAGTTCGGCAGCATCCTCTTCGATGCCGGGCTCGGCACGCCGGGGGTCTGCGACGGCGTCTTCGAGACCGCCAACACCACGCCCCCGCCGCTCAGCACCGTCCTCCAGCCGACCGTCGGCCTGCTGATCACCCAGGCCACCCAGGACACCAGCCTGACGCTGCCCTGCGTCCCCAGCGACACCGTCCTCTGCCTCGACGACAACCCCGGCGACCGGCGCTTCGCGGTCACCGCGAGCTTCCAGACCGTCCAGGGCGGCGGCCTTGCCGGCGCCGCCCAGGCGACGCCGCTCGCGTCGCTCGGCACGGCCCACGGCGGCCTGCTGTGGTTCTTCGATCCGACCACGCCGGAGGTGCTGGTCAAGGTGCTGAACGGCTGCGCCGTCAACAACCGCTACTGGGTGTTCCTCTCGGCCACCACCAACGTCGGCTTCAGCCTGACGGTCAACGACACCGCCCGCGCCGGCTCCAGGACCTACACCAACGCCGACCAGAGCGCCGCCGCGCCGGTCCAGGACACCGCGGCGCTGGCCGACTGCGGCGGCTGCACCGGCGACGACCAGTGCCCGACCGGGCTGCTCTGCTGCTTCGAGCCGGTCGGCTCGAAGATATGCATCAAGCCGACCAGCAACGGCACCTGCCCGGCGCTCCCCTGACGGCGTGAGCGCATCGCGGTAGCCACCCGGCACACCGGCGGCCGGGGGATCGGGTAGAATCCGCGCGCCATCCGTGCCATCGCGCCATGGACCTCCTCGGCCCCTTCCGCCGGCTCACCCCCGCCCAGCGGCGCACCTTCGTGGCCTGCTTCCTCGGCTGGTCGCTCGACGCGCTCGATTTCTTCATCCTGGTGTTCTGTGTGAGCGCCATCGCCGCGGAGTTCCAGGCCAAGGTGTCGGCGGTCACCGAGGCGATCTTCCTCACCCTGGCGATGCGCCCGGTGGGCGCCTTCCTCTTCGGCCTGATGGCCGACCGCTTCGGCCGCCGGCCGACGCTGATGCTCAACATCCTGTCCTTCTCGGCCTTCGAGCTGGCGTCGGCGTTCGCGCCGTCGCTGCCGGTGTTCCTGCTGCTGCGCGCCGGCTTCGGGGTCGCCATGGGGGGCGAGTGGGGGGTGGGCGCGGCGCTCGCCTTCGAGACGCTGCCCGCCAGGGGGCGGGGGTTCTTCTCCGGCCTGCTGCAGGAGGGCTACGTCGTCGGCTACCTGCTCGCCGCCCTCGCCTACCGGACGCTGTTCTCCTTCGTCGGCTGGCGCGGCATGTTCGTGGCGGGCGCGCTGCCCGCCTTCCTGGTGCTCTACATCCGCTCGCGGGTGGACGAGTCGCCCGCCTGGCAGCAGGGGCGGACCGCGGGTGCCGCGGACGCGCCGCGGCCGGAGCGCTGTCTCGGGCGCGACCTGGTGGCGAACCTCGGCCCGTTCCTCTTCCTGGTGCTGTTGATGTTCGCCTTCAACTCGTTCAGCCACGGCACCCAGGACCTCTACCCGACGTTCCTCGAGAAGAATCACGGCTTCTCGCCGCAGACGGTGGGCAACATCGCCATCGTCTACAACGTCGGCGCCCTGCTCGGCGGCATCTGCTTCGGCGCCTGGTCGGAGCGCATCGGCCGGCGGCGCGCCATCGTCATCGCCTCGCTGCTGGCGATCCCGGTGGCGCCGCTCTGGGCCTACGGCGGCTCGGCCTGGCTGCTGGCGCTGGGCGGCTTCCTGCTGCAGTTCATGGTGCAGGGGGCGTGGGGCGTGATCCCGGCGCACCTCAACGAGCTCTCGCCCCCGGCCGTGCGCGGCACCTTCCCCGGCCTCGCCTACCAGCTCGGCAACCTCCTGTCGTCGCGCAACGTGGTCCTCCAGGCGAAGCTGGTCGAGCAGCGCACCGGCGGCAGCTACCCGCCGGTCCTCGCCGGCACGGTGCTGATCGTCGCCAGCCTGGTGGCCCTGGTGACCCTCCTCGGCGGCGAGGCCCGGGGGGCGGACCTCTCCTCGGCCGGCTGATGTCTCCATCGGCCGCGAGGCCCGCACCTTCCGAGATAAGGGAAGCCGCCCGGACCGGTGGCGTGGAGAGCGGAGCCGGCGCCCCGCGGTGGTCGCGTGCAGCGGCGGCCGGCGGCCCGCCGCGCGCCACGCCTGGCCCCGGGCGGCAGAAACAAGGAGACGGTCATGAAAAGAGAGCCGCAGCACTCCTCGCATCGCATCCTCGGCCGCCGGCTGGCGCGTGAGCTGCCGAAAGAGCTCCTGGCCCAGGCGGCAGCCGGCACCGCCGCGGCCGGCGTCTGGACCTACACGCTGCTCTACCCGTCCGATCCGGGCGGCCCCACCTGGGACAGCGGCGGCAGCGGTCCGATCCTGACCTAGCGCCCGCCCGGCCGGTGCAGGACCACCAGAGCCCTGCGCCCGCGGCGTGCCCCAGGCGCCGCGGGCGCGCCGCGCCTCCCGCCCGCCTTCCTCGCTGATGCCGCGCTACCTCATCGCCACCGAGCCGCGGGACCTGCACGCGGCGGAGGTCGCGCTGGCGCTCGAGGCGCGCGGCGCGGAGGCCGTCTGCTGGTTCGGCGCCGACATGCCGACCCGCCTCGCCGGCTCGATCGCGCTCGGCGAGGAGGGCGGTCCCCACTGGGAGCTGCGGGGCGAGGCCGGGGCGCCGGCGCGCCCGCCGTTCGACGGCGTGTGGCTGCGCCGGCCGGCGCCCCCGGTGCTGCCGGCGGCGCTGCACCCGGCCGACCGGCCGGTGGCCGAGCGCGAGCTGCGCGAGCACCTCGCCGGGCTCTACTGGCTGGCGGCGCCCGAGGCGTTCTGGGTGAACCCGCTCGGCAGCCGCGGGCGGGCCGACGCGAAGGCCGTGCAGCTCGCCGCGGCGGCGCGGCTCGGCTTCACCGTGCCGCCGACGCTGGTGTCGAACGACCCCGAGCGCATCCGCGCCTTCCTCGCCGCGCACCGCGGCCGCTCGGTCTACAAGCCGTTCTTCCCCGCCGGCTGGGAGGGGGCCGCGGCCACCGCCGTCCTCGGCACCAGCGAGGTCACGGCCGAGGACCTGCCGCCGGACGAGATCCTGCGCGCCACGCCCGGCATCTTCCAGCGCCGGGTGGAGAAGGCCTACGAGCTGCGGGTCACCGCGTTCGGCGGCTTCCTGGCCGCCGCGCGCATCGACTCGCAGGCGGTCGCCGAGGCGCGGC
>JASLEW010000634.1 GCA_030150965.1 Thermoanaerobaculia bacterium
GCGGCGTCGCGGTCGCGGACCAGCGCCTCGCGCTCGTCGCGCAGCGCCGCGCTCGCGGCCCGCTCGCGGCCGAGCGCCTCGTCGAGCGCCGCGGCGCGCGCCTCCGCCGCCTGCCAGTGGGCGTCCTTCTCGGCGAACATCGCCGGCAGCCGCGGCACGAAGGTGGCGGCGTGCTTGGCGGTGATCAGCCCGAGCATCCGCCGCCGGCTCTGCTGCCGCGCGCCCACCGCGGCGATCGAGTCCGACTGCACGCGGTACTCGAACAGCAGCTCCGGCACGTGCACGAAGCGCCAGCCGCGCTCGGCCGCGCTCAACCAGAAGTCCCAGTCCTCCCAGCCCAGCTCGACGGCCTCGTCGTAGCCGCCGCACTCCTCCCACACCTGGCGGCGGAAGGCGCCGCAGGCGTCGATGCGGTTGCCGGTCGCCATCTGGCCGAGGTCGAAGTCCGGCATGCGCCAGATGCCGCTGCGGCGGCCGGCGAGGGCGGCGTCGCCGTAGACCACCCCCACCGCCGGCTCGGCCGCGAAGACCGCGGCGGCGCGGGCGAGATAGGCGGGGAGCATCCGGTTGTCGGCGTCGAGCGGCAGCACGTAGCGCCCGCGCGTCGCGGCGATGCCGGTGTTGCGCGCCGCGCCGACGCCGCCGTTGGGCCGGTCGAGGACGCGGTAGCCGGCGCCGCGCAGGCGCTGCAGCAGGTCGAGGGTGAAGGGGTCGGTCGAGCCGTCGTTGACGATCACCAGCTCGGCGACCGTGCCCTCGGCCGCCTCGACGCTCGCCACCGCGGCGAGCAGGAACTCGCCCTGATCGAAGCAGGGGATGACCACGGTGAAGTCGGGCGGGGCGTGGACGGCCTGCCCGGCATCCGCGGCGGCGCCTCCCGGGGCGGGGCCGGCCGGCGGCAGGGGCCGTCCGGCGGGCAGGTCGGCGATCCCCTCCAGCTCCGCCCAGAGCTCCGCCTCCCGGGGGTAGGCCCGCGCCGCCACCCGCCAGGAGCCCTCGGCCGCGGCGGTGGCGCCGAGCTTGCCCTCGCCGCGCACCTTTCCCAGGAGCTCGGCGCCGCGCTCCGGCGCCGCCAGCTCCAGCCCGAGCTTGGCGCGGGCGCGCGCCAGCACCTCCTCCGGCCGCGCCAGCAGCGCGCCCGCTTCGAGCAGCAGGCAGCGCTCGCCGTGGCGGCGGTAGAAGGCGAGGAGCTGGCGGTTGTAGAACTGCCAGATGCGCGGCGCAAAGTCCGGGTGCTCCGCGAAGGGCGCCTGGCGCAGCGCGGCGACCGAGGCGGCCACCTCCCAGGGCGCGCGGTAGATGAAGAGGAAGCGGGCGTCCGGCACGATCTCGAGCCAGAAGTCGAGCAGGACCGTGGTGCGCGGGTCCTTGAATCCCCAGGGGCGCCCGGCGTGGCCCGCGGCCCGGCGTCTGTCGACCAGCGCCGCGGCGCGCGCCCGGAAGGCGGAGAGGCCGGTGAGGTCGAGGCGCTGGCTCTCGGTCCAGCCCCAGTCGCGCCAGCCGCTTTCGTGCAGCGTGCAGGCGTGCAGGATCTCCTGCTGCAGCGCGAGGAACTCGACGTCCTCGAAGTAGCCGCGCGGGTTCGGCGCCGCGGCCGGCAGCAGGCCCTCGCCGACGCTGAGCCCCGCCGCCGCGAGGAACGAGGCGAGCAGCGAGGTGCCGGAGCGGTGCATGCCGGTGACGATCACCGCGCCGGGCGCGCCCGCGGCGGGCGCCGGGGAGGGCGTCATCGGCGGGAGGCGCGCCTGGCTCCGGACGGCCCGGACGGCCCGGACGGCGCGGATCGCGCCGGCGGCGCGGGCGCCGTCATCCCCGGACGGCGTCGGGCGATGGACGCCGGCACTAGGGCCAGCCCAGCGTGCCGTTGGCCGCGGCCCAGGCCAGCGCCTGCGCGAGGAAATCGTGCCGGTAGGCGACGCTGACGCCGGTGGGCCGGCCGGCGGCGTCCTTCTCCAGGCGCAGCTCGGGGTAGACGCCGGCGTAGTAGGACGGGAAGTCGAGCCGCTTGTAGCGCGCCACCACGTCGTCGCGCACGGCGGGGTCGAAGTGCGAGCCGTACCTCTCCACCAGCGCCTTGACCGCGGCGTAGTCGCCCTCGGCCTTGATGCGCATGATCTCCGCCAGGAGCCTGCCGACGCCGGCGTGCATCTGCTCGTAGCTCCTGACCTCGATGTACCAGTGGCCGTCGTGCTGGACGCGCTCGAGCGCGCCGGCCTCGATCAGGTAGTTGGCGATCATCAGCCGGTCGCGGTCGTGGTCCTCCTCGGCGCTGTCCCCCGTCGGGTAGTGGGCGAGCGCGGCGAGCGCCTGGCGGCCGACGTCGCGGTAGAGCTCGCGGCCGACCTGCTCGAGATCGGTCACGCCCAGCTCGGCCAGCTTGGGATCGAAGATGTTCCAGTAGGCGACGAGGTCGGCGCGCGCCTCTTCGAGCGTCGAGTAGTACTCGCGCAGGTAGGTCGAGGGGTCGTTGGGCACCGCCACCTTGCCCGAGCCGTGACCGATCACCTCGTGCATGGCGGTGAGCAGGATCTGCGCCTCGACGCCGTAGCGCTCGAAGCGCTCCTTCTCGCCGGGATCGAGCGAGAACTCGGCCGCCAGGCCGACGCCGCGCACCCGCTGGATGGCGGAGAGGGCGGAGGTGAAGAGCAGGCTCTTGGTGCCGAACTTCTCGCGGATCTCCTGCTCGTTGGGCAGGTTGTCGCCGGTGGTGTTGACCGCGAAATCGCCGGTCTCGACCACCGCCTCGATCGCCCTGCCCACCGGCGGCTGGACGTCGAGCTTCTTGTAGCGGTCCGGCCACGGCGCGCGGCGCTCGAAGTAGACGGCGTTGTCGGCGAGCCGGTGCATCAGCGGGTCGAGATGGGCGTCGGTCACCGACACCTCCATCTGCGAGGAGCCCTTGACGCCGCGCGCGTCGCGGTAGACCTCGATGAAGCCGGAGGCGAAGTCGACCACCGGGTTGCTCTTCAGCCAGAGGATGTTGAAGGCCCGCCAGTCGGCGGCCTCGCCGGTCTGGTGGAAGCGGACGAGGGCGCGGATGGCCGCCGCCTGGCCGGCGTCGGCGTAGCGCGCCGCCTCCTCCAGCTCGCGGTTGACCGCGGCGAGCTCCCGCGCGTAGAGCCCGGGCGGGACCCTGCCGTCCGGGGTGCCGGCGCGCCAGACCTCCTCGACCAGACGGCCGCCGCGCTTGACCAGCCGCGAGTTGAGCGGGTAGCGCTCGGTGAATCCCCCGAGGTCGGCCAGGGTGACGCCCTGGTAGTAGTTGTTGCTCGACGCGGTGAGGATGTCCTCGCCGGGCGGCGGGCTCTTGTCGGTGACCGCCGCCTGGTAGGCGGGGTCGAAGAGCGGCCGCTCCAGGTCGCGCAGGGTGGCGGCGAGCGCCTCCTCGCTGCCCAGGCGGGCGCCGCGGGCGCGGGCCTCGCGGGCCGCCTCCGCCAGCTCGGCGGCGGTGAAGCGGGGGAGGATCTTGCGCCCGGTGGTGTCGTTGTGGTTGCCGTGGTTGGCGAAGAAGAGCTTGGCGTACTCGACGATCGCCGCGCGCGAGGCGGCCGGCAGGCGCTCCGGATCCTCGGCCAGGGCGCCGAGCAGGCGCTTGGCCTGGAGGCCGTAGGACGACATCTGGTCGTAGAAGATCGGGTCCAGCTGGATGGCCGCCCGGGTGAGGTGGTAGGCGAGGAGCTGGTCGCGCGGCGCGAGCGCCGCGAAGCTCGGGGCCGCAAGCTCCATGAAGACCGTGGGGCCGATGCGCTCGGTGACCGGGGAGGCCGGCGCCGCCTGGGCCGATGCCGCCGGTGCGGACGCCGGCGCCTGGCCGGGCGCGGCGGCGGTGCCGCCCACGGCAACGGCGCCCGCGAGCGCCAGGCAGGCGGGGAGGGCCAGGCGGCGGCACAGCGCGCACAGCCGGGATGGTCTCATCGGCAGGTTCCTTTCTCGGACGATCGGCAGGTCTCGGCCGGTGGCCCGGGGTACGCCGGCCGGGTCATTATCGCTCAGCGGCCGAGGCGCGGCGCAGTGGAGCGCGGTGTCGGTGTCGTTGGCGGCGTTGGCCGGCCATCCGGCGCGAACCGGGTCAGCCGGCACCGGCGCCCTGCCACGGTGTGGGGCGCTCGCGGATGGCGGCGAGGCCGACGGTGCTTGCCGAGGCCGCGGGGGTGGCCGTGGCAGGATCTAAAGCAGGCGAGCGATCCATTCGCCCACGAAGTAGCCGACCACGGCCACGCCCATGCCCACCACGAACATGTCGAAGCCGGAGCGGAAGACGCCGCGGCCGGTGAAGACGGAGCGGGCGGCGCCCACCAGGAAGTGCGACAGCATGGCGACGGTGAAGGCGGCGACGATGGCCGCCTGCCCCCGGGCGAAGAAGAAGGGCAGCACTGGGATCACCGCGCCCACCGCGGTGGCCACGCCGGTCGTCCACCCCTCGCGCAGCGGCGAGGCGGCCTGCTCGCCGATCTTGAGCTCCTCGCGCACCTGCTCGTCGAGCATCCGCCGCGGGTCGGCCATCACCTCGGTGGCCAGGCGCTCGGCCTCGTCCTTGGGCATGCCCTTGAGCTCGTAGATGAGGGCCAGCTCGTCGCGCTCCACCTCGGGCATCAGCTCCACCTCGGCCCGCTCCATGGCGATCTCGTGCTGGTGGACCTCCTGCTCGCTCTTGGCCGCGAGATACCCGCTCGCGCCCATCGACAGGGCGTCGGCGATCAGGCCGGCGACGCCGGCGACGATCACCGCGCGCGCCTGGGCGGCGGTCGAGGCGCCGATGACCCCGGCGACCAGGCCGAAGTTGGCGGTCAGCCCGTCGTTGAAGCCGTAGACCACGTTGCGCAGGAAGCCGCCCGAGCCGATGCGGTGCCACGGCTCGGGGCCGGTGCCGTTGATCTCGCCGAGCGTCGTGGCGTGCTCGGCCGATTCGCGGGCCAGCATCAGCGCCTCGGCCTGGCCGACCGCGCCCTGCGGCAGGCCGCGGTGCATCTCCAGGTAGCCGCGCACCTCGCGCCCCTCCTCGGCGACGAGGAGCGGCAGCAGCACCCGCGGGCCCAGGGTGCGGCCGAGCAGCGCCATCAGCCGCGCGCGCGCGCCGGGGCGGAACGGCGGCAGGGGGCGGCCGTGCTGCGCCAGCACCTGGCTCCAGATGCGGGTGTGCCGCTCCTCGACGTGGGCCAGGCGCTCGTAGAGCTGCCGCTTGTGCGGGTCGCGTTCGGCGCGGCTCAGCAGCTGGTAGAGGTAGGCCGCCTCGGCCTCGTCCTGCCAGTGGTGGACGAGGTCGTCGAGGCTGGGCGCCGGCAGCGCGGCCGGGGAGGGGGCCTCGGCCGGGGGCGGGGTCTGCGGCTGGGCGGTGGTCATCGGGATCGTGGATGGCGGATCGTGCGTCGCGGCGCGTGGACCGGTGCCTGCCGCCGGCCCCGCACCGGGCTGCCGGCGGCGGTGGACCAGAGGATAGCGCAAGAGGGCGGTGCGGCGAGGCACCGGCGTCGGCGGCGGTGGGCGGAGTCAGCGGGCGGTCGAGGCGGCGGCCGGGACTCCGCCGGGGTGCTTGAGGTCCCGGATCGCCTGATCGATCTGCTGCCGCATCTCCCGCTCGACGCCGCGGTTCCAGCCGGTGTGGGTGTAGAGGATGCGCCCCTGCGGATCGAGCACGAAGTAGGTGGGGTAGGCGCGCACGCCGTAGAGGCGCTGGGCGTCGCCGTTGCCGTCCCAGCACTGGGTCCAGCCCAGCTCGTGGTTGGCGACGAACTCGCGGAGCTTCCCGCCGTGCCGGTCCTCGCTCACGCTCACCAGCGCGAAGGGCGCGCCGGCGTACCCCCGGGCCAGCTCCTTGAGGCCGGGCAGCGCCGCGACGCAGGGGTGGCACCACGAGGCCCAGAAGTCGAGCACCACGACCTTGCCGCGGAGACTCGTGAGCGGCAGCGGATCGCCGTCGAGGGTCTCGAAGCGCGTCTCCGGTGCCAGGCTCCCTGGCTCCGGGCGCTGCGGGCCGGCCTCGGGGCGCGCCGTCCAGCCGGCGAGCGCCAGGAGGAGCGGCGCCGCGAGGCACGTCCAGGCGGCTGTCATCCGCCGGGGCCGTTGGGGCCGCCGTGGCCGCCGCGGGGGCGTGGCGGGAGAGCCCGGCGCCGGCGAGCGCAGCCTTAAGATGGGATTGGCCTTCCGCAGAGTGTGCCGAACTGCGATCCGCAGTGCGTTCCGCATCGCGATCCTCGCGCCAAGGGTCCGATGGAGAGCCTCATCGTAGCAGACCGCGGCGGGCATCTCCTCCCCAAACGGGGAACCTGCTTCCGGATGCCGGGCGGTGCTGGCCTGGGCGGTCCTGCCACCGCTCGCGGTCTGCCTGTTCGAGGGGCTGGCGTTCCGCAGCGCCCACTTCGCCCTCTGGCTGCGCCACCGCCTGATCGGCTGGTTCGAGCTGGCCTTCGATTCCCGGGCGTCGAGGGGCATCTTCATGGAGCCGCTGGCAGCGCTCGACCCGAGGCATTTCCTGACCTCATCCGGCCTGTGGAGCGGCCTGGAATTCGCCGTTGTGTGCCTCGTGCTGGCGGTGCGGCTGCGCCGCGACCGCGGGCCGCTCTGATGTGGACCCATGCCGGCGGCTGCCGCGAGGGCGCCGGGGTGGCGTGCCGCGCTGCTGCGAGGAGGCGATATGGGCCGTTCGTCAGAGGACGGAAGCGATGTCGGTCTGGCGAAAGTCGTTCCCCTTGAAAAGCAGCGGCTCGCCGGTGTGCTTGGCGAGCGCATAGGCGAAACAGTCGCCGAAGTTCAGCCCGGCCGGATGACGGCCCTTGCCAAAGTCATGGAAGGCCTGACGCGCGAGATGTGCGTGCTCCGCGGTGACCGGTTCGATCACAATGCCAACCCGGCGAAACAGCGCGTCGCATTGGCGAAGGACTTCAGCGGGGAATTGGCTCTCGAGGACGATCGAAAGCTCGATGAAGTTCCCCGCAGAGATACGGCACCGCGGATCGCGGCTGATAGCCTGGATGTACAGCTCGGCGTCCGGCTCTCCCGCGAGGATGGCGACCAGCGGCGAGCAGTCCAGGATCATTTGGGAGCTCCGCGTTCGTCGTACAGCAGCTCGGAGTGATCGATGTAGGGGCGCTTCACGTGGGCGGCCGCACGCCGGGAGATGGCCCGGAGGTCGGCAGCGAGCGCTTCTGAGTCGTGCTGCTGAATGCGCTCATAGCGCTCCCGCAGAGCTTCCGTGACGGCGCGGGTCATCGTCTCCCCGGTGGCCTGAGCGATGGCCTGGGCAAGCCGGTGAGCTTCGGGATCCTTGACGTTCAGGCTCATGGTGTTTCTTCCCTTCTGTACGCTCTGTCTACCTTTCTCTACAGTAGCTCCTTCCTGCGTCTCTGGCAACCTCGCCGCGCCTCGCCGGCCGCGCCGCGCCCGGCGCGCTGGCGCCGGATGAAGGAGCCGAGCAGTGGTTGGGAGCGGCGGCACGCGCTGCCGCGGGGCCGGCTTGCGTGGTGGGTAGCGGGGCAGCTTGGAGGCCCCGCCACCGAGCCATGGCGCGGAGTGTGGGAACCGGGAGTTATATTGTCGGTCGTGCCAGGGTTCCGATCCGTGCCTGCTGTCGAACCGCCCTTCCTGAGTGTCGCGGAAGCGGGTGACAACTCTTCACCTCGGAGAAGGCAACGGCGTGGGTCCGCGAGGCTCATGGGGCACCGTGGTCCGCGATCCCCGGCAGGTGCGGTGCCGGTTGCCGCGGCGCAGGCCTGCCGGCTCCGGTCCCCGCGCCGCCCCCGCCTGCTGCTTCTGCCGCTTCTTGCCGCCGTCCTGGCGGTGGCGGGCTGCCACCGCCCGCCGCCCAACCTGGACTCGCCGGGGACGGCCATCGTCTGCCTGGGCGACTCGATCACCGCCGGGGCGGGGGCGAGCGCCGGGCACGGCTACGTGGACGTGCTGGCGGAGCGCCTGGGGCGGCCGGTGGTCAACGCCGGCGTGTCCGGCAACACGGCGGCCGAGGGGCTGGCGCGGCTGCCGCAGGTGATCGAGCAGAGCCCCTGGCTGGTGATCGTGGAGCTGGGCGGCAACGACATCCTGCGCCAGGTGCCGATGGAGCGCACCGAGGAGGATCTGAGCCAGATCGTCCGCGGGCTGCTGGAGGCCCGCGCGCTGCCGGTGCTGGTGGCGGTGGGCGGCCCGTTCAGCGGGCGCCGCGCCGACATGTACGACCGCGTGGGGAAACGCTTCCGCGTGCCGGTGGTGCGCGACGCCCTGCGCCAGATCCCACTCGACCCGGCGCTCAAGGCCGACGAGGTGCACCCCAACGACCAGGGCCACGCCCGCCTCGCCGCCGCCGTCGCCGAGACCGTCGAGCCGCTGCTCGCCGAGCGCCGGAAGCGCTACGGCCTCTGAGCCGTGGCGCTCCCGCGGCCCCGGCAGCCGTTGCTGCCGTAGGGGCCGCGTGTCCGATCGACGGCCCCGGCAGCAGCAGCTGCCGTAGGGCCGCGTGTCCGATCGACAGCCCCGGCAGCAGCTGCTGCCGCAGGGCCGCGTGTCCGATCGACAGCCCCGGCAGCTGCTGCTGCCGTAGGGCCGCAGCTCGGCCCAGTGGCCTCGGCAGCCTTACTGCCGGGGGGCCGCGTGCCCGCCCAGGTACGCCGCGCGTACCCGCGGGTCCTCGCGCACGGCCGCGGCGGTCCCCTCCAGCTCGATCCTGCCGTGCTCCAGGACGTAGGCGTGGTCGGCGACCTCCAGCGCCCGGTAGGCGAGCTGCTCGACGAGCAGCATGGTGAGACCGCGGCGCTTCAGCTCCTCCAGGCGGCGGAAGACCTCGTCGATCAGCAGCGGCGCGAGGCCCATCGAGGGCTCGTCCAGCATCATCAGCGCCGGCCGCAGCATCAGCGCCCGGCCGATGGCGAGCATCTGCTGCTCGCCGCCGGAGAGCGTGCCGGCGAGCTGCCGGCGGCGGTCGCGCAGGCGCGGGAAGAGCTCATAGACCATCTCCTCGTCCTCGCCGACCGCGGTGCGGCCGGCGCCACCGTCGCCACCGATGGTACTGGCGCGGCCGGTGCCCCCGGGCTCCCCGGCGCTCCCTCCCCCCCGGCGGCGAGTGAAGGCGCCGAGCAACAGGTTGTCCTGCACCGTCTGCTCGGCGAAGACGTGCCTCCCCTCGGGCACGTGGGCGACGCGGCGGCGGGCGATCTCGTGCGGCTTCAGGTCGGAGATCGGCCGCCCTTCCAGGGTGATCTCGCCGGCGGCCGGGCGCAGCAGCCCGGA
>JASLEW010000603.1 GCA_030150965.1 Thermoanaerobaculia bacterium
GCCGCAATCCGGCTTCCTGGCCAGGCGCGCCGACGCAAGCGTAGCAGGGACTACGGTGAGGAGGCGCAACGCCGCCAGGGAGCCGGAGGGCAAGCGAATACCATACGAACTGGCCGTGCGGGACACTAGGGAGGGGACCCGCCGGTGGGCTCGCGGCGCTCGCGGATGCTCTGCTCCAGGGCCCTGCCCGCCTGCGCGAGCGTCACGTGTCCCGCCGCCTCCAGGACCCGGGCCAGCGACCGCGGTGAGCGCACCAGCGCCGCGACGAAGTTGAGGCCGGCGGCGAGGTCCTCGTCGAAGTCGCGCAGGTGGCCGGCGATGGCCGCGCCCGGCGGCCCGCCGGCACCGGCGGCGGGTGCCTGAGCCAGCAGCGGAAACCCCGTCTCGTCAGGCTCCGTGCCCAGGCGGAACAGGGGCTCGCGCCCGGTGGCGGGGAGGATCGCCGCGGCCAGCAGGGCCAACTCGCGGGTGGTGAATGTGGCATAGGGCTCATCGCCCTCCTCCGGCCGCTCCCACTCGCGCAGCACGGCGAAGTCCTCGCTCCGCCGGTGGCGGCTGGCGCGGTCGTCGGAGCTGCCGGCGGCCGTCGCGGCGGTCCCCGGTGTCGGCACGGCCGCCATGGTCGGAGAATGGCGGACGACCCAGGGCCCGGCGACGTCGGCCTCGTGCGTGCCGTCCGGTTCGCCGATCTCGTCCAGCCGGCGCAGGAATTCCTCCGTGAAGGCATTGTGGGATGGATGGCTGGAGGTGGGCATGGCGGGCTGTGCTCCTTCTCAGACGTGACGCTCGTGGACGGTCGGGCCGTCGAAGCCCGCGCGCCGCGATCGAGGCGGTTTACGCCTCATTTACGCTGCAAGACTACGGCGCCGGATCCCCGGGAGTCAACTCTCCCGCGGAACCTTCGCGGTGGGGGCGAGGACTCACCGGCAACTGCCTCGCGGGCGCCGCGGGCCGTTGGAAACGGGCCTCGCCGCTGCCCACCCATCTCGCCTTTTTGGAGGACGATGCCGATGCGTTTGTGCTTTCGCCCCGTCAGGTCCGTCAGGCCCGCTTCGGGGATCCTGCTGCTGGCCCTGGCCGCCGCCGCGGCGGTCCCGGCGTCGGCGGCCAACCACACCGTGGTGACCGGCCCTGGCGCCGCCCTGACCTTCACCCCGTCGAGCCTGACGATCACGGCCGGCGACACCGTCACCTTCCAGAACACCTCCGAGGGCAACCATAACGTGACGGCCGACGACAACAGCTTCCGCTGCGCCAACGGCTGTGACGGCGACGGCCACGGCGGCAACGGCGACCCGTCGATGAACAGCTGGAGCTTCACCCTCACCTTCACCCAGCCGGGGACGATCGGCTACCACTGCGAGGTCCACGCCAGCATGGGGATGGTCGGTTCGATCACGGTCAAGGCGGCGGCCGGCAGCGCCGGCAGCCTGGGCTTCCAGCAGAGCGCCTACTCGGCGCCGGACGGCAGCGGCAGCGCCACGATCGGCGTGCGCCGCACGGTCGGCAGCTCCGGCGCCGTGTCGGTCCATTACGCCACGAGCGACGGCACGGGCGTCGCCGGGACCAACTATCAGGCGGCCTCCGGCACGCTGAGCTGGGCGGCCGGCGACACCGCGGTCAAGACGTTCGCGGTGCCGGTGCTCGACGACGGCAAACCGGACGGCGACCACACGGTCAACCTGACGCTGAGCGCGCCCACGGGGGGCGCCGCGCTCAACACCTCCCACGCCGTGCTCACCGTCACCAACACCAACACCGCCAACATCCCCGCGGCGCCCGGCAACCTGGTGGCGGTGCCGCTCGACACCGCGGACGTGAAGCTGACCTGGACGGTCGACGCGACCAACGAGACCGGCATCCGCGTGCAGAGCCGCGTGCTCGGCGCCGGCGCCTTCCAGGACGTGCTGCCGGTGCTGCCGCCAGGTACCGGCACGCTGACCGTCTCCGGGCTGCAGCCGGCGACCGGCTACGGCTTCCGCGTCCGGGCGGAGGGCGCCGCCGGCGCCTCGGACTACACTCCCGAGGCCGACACCGCGACGCCGCCGGTGCCGGGGCCCTGCGTGGCCGACGCCGGCACCCTCTGCCTGGGCGCGGGTGGGCGATTCAGGGTGACGGTCAGCTGGATGACCGCACAGGCGCAGAGCGGCGCCGGCAGCGCCGTGCCGCTGTCGACCAATCCCGACTCGGGGCTCTTCTTCTTCTTCGATCCGAGCAACATCGAGATGCTCATCAAGGTGCTCGACGCCTGTGCGCCGCCGTTCGACGCCTACTGGGTGTTCTTCGCCGCCACCACCAACGTCGAGTTCACCGTGACCGTGGTGGACACCCAGGCCAACGTGACGCGGGTCTACACCAACCCGCTCAACCAGGCCGCGGTGCCGGTCCAGGACACGGCGGCGTTCCTGAGCTGCCCGTAGGCGGGGCGGCCACCGTCCCCGCCGTGGCGGCGCCGCCGGGTCGGCCGGCGGCGGAGCTCCGGCGCCCGGGGCAGCCCGCGCGGCCGGG
>JASLEW010000606.1 GCA_030150965.1 Thermoanaerobaculia bacterium
ACGATCTCGATCAGCTTCGTCGGATTGGAGTCGAGGTCCACCATGTTGCCGGCCTCCTTCGCCGCCATGGTGCCGGTGTTCATCGCCACGCCGACGTCCGCCTGCGCCAGCGCCGGGGCGTCGTTGGTGCCGTCGCCGGTCATCGCCACCAACTTGCCCTGCGCCTGCTCGCGGCGGATGAGGTCCATCTTGTCCTGCGGCCGCGCCTGGGCCAGGAAGTCGTCCACCCCGGCCTCGGCGGCGATGGCGGTGGCGGTCAGCGGGTTGTCGCCGGTGATCATCACCGTGCGGATGCCCATCCGCCGCAGCTGGGCGAAGCGCTCGCGGATGCCGCCCTTGACGATGTCCTTGAGGTGGATGACGCCGAGGACGCGGGCGCCGTCGGCGACCACGAGCGGGGTGCCGCCGTTTCTCGCCACCCGCTCGACGGTCGCCTGCAGGTCGGCAGGCACCGCGCCGCCGCACCCCTCGACGAACTGCTGCACGGCGTCGGCCGCCCCCTTGCGCACCTGGCGGCCGGCGAGATCGACGCCCGACATGCGGGTGTGGGCGGAGAACGGGATGAAGCGCGCCTCCGCCGCCCCCAGCTCGCGCGCCCGCAGGCCGTAGCGGTCCTTGGCCAGCACCACGATCGAGCGCCCCTCGGGCGTCTCGTCCGCCAGGCTGCCGAGCTGTGCCGCGTCGGCGAGCTCGGTCTCCGCGACGCCGCCCACCGGGATCAGCTCCACCGCCTGGCGGTTGCCGAGGGTGATGGTGCCGGTCTTGTCGAGCAGCAGCGTGTCGACGTCGCCGGCCGCCTCGACGGCGCGGCCCGACATGGCGAGCACGTTCTGCTGGATGAGCCGGTCCATGCCGGCGATGCCGATCGCCGACAGCAGCCCGCCGATGGTGGTGGGGATGAGGCAGACGAGCAGCGCCACCAGCACCGTGATCGAGGGCGGCGCCGCCGCCGCGAACCCCGCCGCCGGCGACGATGCGCCGGCGCTGTAGATGGCGAACGGCAGCAGGCTCGCCACCGCCAGCAGGAAGATGATGGTCAGGCCGGCGAGCAGGATGTTGAGCGCGATCTCGTTCGGCGTCTTCTGCCGCTCGGCGCCCTCGACCAGGGCGATCATGCGGTCGAGGAAGGTCTCGCCGGGGTTGGAGGTGATGCGCACCTTGATCCAGTCGGAGATCACCCGCGTGCCGCCGGTCACCGCCGAGCGGTCGCCGCCGGACTCGCGGATGACCGGCGCGCTCTCGCCGGTGATCGCCGCCTCGTCCACCGACGCCACCCCCTCGACCACCTCGCCGTCGCCCGGGATCAGCTCGCCGGCGCGCACCAGGACGGTGTCGCCCTTGCGCAGCGCCGGGGCGGGCACCTGCTCGGTGCGCAGCTCGTCGACCGCCAGGGTGGCGTCGCCGAGGATGCGCTGCGCCGGCATGTCGGTCTTGGCGCGGCGCAGCGTGTCGGCCTGCGCCTTGCCGCGCCCCTCCGCCATCGCCTCGGCGAAGTTGGCGAACAGCACGGTGAACCACAGCCAGAGCGTCACCTGCACGGTGAAGCCGAGGTGCGCCGCCTGGCCGCGGCCCACGGCGACATCGCGCACGACGAGCAGCGTGGTGAGCAGGCTCCCCACCTCCACCACGAACATCACCGGGTTCTTCGCCACCTGCCGGGGATCGAGCTTGACGAACGAGTCCCTGAGCGCCCGCCGCACGATGACGCGATCGAAGAGCGGGCGTTGCTGAGCTTTCTCTGCCATGGCGTTGTCTCCTCCTTCCCGCTCAGGCGAAGGTGCGGCCGGCCTGCATCAGCAGGTGCTCGATGAGCGGCCCGAGCGACAGCACCGGCAGGAAGGTGAGGGCGCCGACGATCAGGATGACGCCGAGCAGCAGCGCCACGAACAGCGGCGTATGCACCGGGAAGGTGCCGGCCGACGGCGGCACGGCGCGCTTGGCCGCCAGGCTGCCGGCGATCGCCAGCATCGGCACGATCATCAGGAAGCGCCCGACCAGCATGGCCGCGCCGAGCGTCCAGTTGTACCAGGGCGTGTTGGTGCCGAGGCCGCCGAACGCCGAGCCGTTGTTGCCGGTCACCGAGGCGAAGGCGTAGACGATCTCGCTCAGGCCGTGCGGCCCGGAGTTGCCGAGCGGCGCGGTGCCGTAGGAGCTGACGCTCGCCCACGCCGCCAGCACCAGGATGCAGAGCGCGAAGACCAGCGCGTAGAGCATCGCCATCTTGACGTCCCGGGCCTCGATCTTCTTGCCCAGGTACTCGGGCGTGCGCCCCACCATCAGGCCGGCGATGAACACGGTGAGCACGATCATCACCAGCATGCCGTAGAGGCCGGCGCCGACGCCGCCGAAGACCACCTCGCCGAGCATGATGTCGAGCAGCGGCACCATGCCGCCGAGCGGCGTGAACGAGTCGTGCTGGCCGTTGACCGCGCCGCACGAGGCGTCGGTGGTGACGGTGGCGAAGAGCGCGCTGCCGAAGATGCCGAAGCGCACCTCCTTGCCCTCCATGTTGCCGCCGGCCTGCTCCAGGCCGGGCGCCGCCGACGCCGCCTGGGTGACGCCGTGGCGCGCGAACAGCGGATTGCCCGCCGCCTCGTAGTGGTAGACGGTCAGCAGGCCGGCGAGCATCAGCGCCAGCATCGCCGCGAACACCGCCCAGCCATGGCGCTGATTGTCCGTCATCCGGCCGAGCGTGTAGGTGAGCCCGGAGGGGATGGCGAGGATGGCCAGCATCTCCAGGAAATTGCTCAGCGGCGTCGGGTTCTCGAAGGGATGCGCCGAGTTGGCGCCGAAGAAGCCGCCGCCGTTGGTCCCCAGCTCCTTGATGATCTCCTGCGAGGCGATCGGGCCCTGGGCGATGAGCTGCTCGGCGCGCGTCTCCAGGTGCGCCCTGCCGGCCGCATCCCTGGCCGCGACGCGCTGCGGCTCGACCAGCGCCGCGTGGGTGTAGGGCGAGAGGTTCTGCGGCACGCCCTGCCACACCAGCAGCAGCGCGCCGGCGAGGCACAGCGGCAGCAGCAGGTAGAGACAGCAGCGCGTCAGGTCCACCCAGAAGTTGCCGATGGTCCGCGCCTCCCGCCGCGTCACGCCGCGCACGAAGGCGACGGCGAGCGCGATGCCGGTGGCGGCCGAGGCGAAGTTGTGGAAGGCGAGGCCGGCCATCTGCGTGAGATAGCTCATCGCCGTCTCGCCGGAGTAGCTCTGCCAGTTGGTGTTGGTGGTGAAGCTGGCGGCGGTGCTCCACGCCAGGTCCGGCGCCACGCCGGCAAGATGCTGCGGGTTGGCCGGCAGGACGAGCTGCAGCCGCTCGAGCAGGTAGAGCACCAGCATGCTCACCAGGCTGAACAGCAGCATCGCCGCGCCGTACTCGGTCCAGTGCTGCTCCTCGGCGTCCACCCGGCAGCAGCGGTAGATCAGCCGCTCGAGCGGACCGATCACCGGATGCAGCCAGGTGCGCTCGCCGGCGAACAGCCGGGCCATGAAGATGCCGAGCGGCGGCGTCACCGCCACCAGGGCGACCAGGTAGATCAGGAGTTGCAGCCAGCCGTTGGTCGT
Organism: Thermoanaerobaculia bacterium; assembly: GCA_030150965.1. Taxonomy (GTDB): domain Bacteria; phylum Acidobacteriota; class Thermoanaerobaculia; order Multivoradales; family UBA5704; genus JASLEW01. Next base: position 3,556 of record JASLEW010000606.1, read on the forward strand.
CATGGATTGCTCCAAAGTCCTCCGCCAGCGTCCACCCCCGCCCCGCCGGGGCCCGCTGCGCGCAGGCCGCGGCGGGGACGAGGGCGCGCGCTCAGAACTTGACCAGCACCGCGGTGTTGATGCGGGTCTCGGTCTTGCGCAGATCGGGAGTGAAACCAGGCACCAAAGACCCCGGAGCGCCGGTATTGCCGCCCGGCGGCGTGACCCCACCCTCGCCGGCGAAATAGGGCACGCTCGCCCCTCGGCGATCGAGCTCGGTGCGGAAGGTGACGAACTGCGAGGGCATATAGTCGAAGGTGATGGAGCCGTCGTAGGCGCGGAACTGGTCGCCGGGGTTCTCGGTGAAGTAGGGCGTGCCCGAGAAGGCGGTGGCGCCGTTGATCGGCGGCAGCAGCACCAGGTAACGCCCCGGGTTGGTGATCTGGCCGCCGCCGACCGTCACGGCGAACATATCGTGGTGGAACCAAACGCGGTTGTAGAGCATGTAGCCTAGGAAGTACTGCGACGGTGTACCGGGCGAGCTGCTGGCACAATGGACCCCGCCGCCGCTCTCGCAGCCGGCGTCGGCGGTCAACGAGAACGCCATCTTGTCGATGAGCGCCGCCGGCCGGTCGTAGTACTTGACCTCGATGCTGTCGTCGCTGTGCCAGCGCGTGCGGTTGGGGTTGCCCAGGGTGTCGGTACCCACGCCGTAGGTGTTGGAGAGCACGGAGAGAGCGCCATTCGGCCGCCACAGCACCTGCAGCCCGAGGCCGGGCTTGCTGTTGAACTTGCCATACGACTGCCAGCCGTTGATAAACCAGGGCTCGATCTTCAGCTTGTCGCTGGGGAAGAACTGAACCCGCAGCCCGTTGAAGAACCACGGCGTGTTCGAGGACACGTAGGAGGGCTGGTAGGCCCAGTTGTCGAAGTTGTAATAGCTGAAGAGGCCGACGTAGGACATGAAGATGCCGGCCTCCAGGTTGATGCCGTTCATCACGTCCCAGTGGTAGCCGCCGTAGGCCTCGGAGAGGTAGCGGTAGGCGTTGTCGAGGTTCCACTGCCCGCGCCCCGGGCTGGCGTCGTTGCGCGGCGTCATCGTCGAGTACATGCCGAACTGCGTCATCAGCCGGCCGATCACGTTGTCGTAATGAAAGTCGCCGCCGATGCCGAGCTGCTGGAGCTGGATCTCGTTCGTCCGCCCGCTCTCGCTGCTGCCGACGAGGGTGTCGTCCTTCGGGTGGTTGAAGTCGTTGATCTCGCTCACGTCCACCCTGAACTCGCCGGTGAAGACCTTGGTGTCGATCGGCGACTCCTTGGTGCGCGAGTTGCCGTTGAGCCAGGTGAAATCGGCGAAGCTGAAAGGCTCCGCCGCCTTGGGCTTGGCGGGCACCGCGGCCACGCCCGCGGCGGTGGCCGCGGGCTGCGCCGCCGGCGCTCCTGGCGCCGGCGCACCGGGTGTGCCAGGTATGCCCGGCGCCGCGGCGGCCGTGGGCGGAGCCGCGGCGGCGCCCGGCGGGGCCTGCGCGGCCCTGGCCAGAGCGAGAGCTTGCTCCAGCTGCTTCTGGGCCTGCTCCAGCTGCGCCTGCGCCCGCGCCAGCTGCGCCTGCGCCTGCTCGAGCGCGGTGGGCTGGTGGTCGGCGGCAGCCTGGCTCTCCGGCGCCGCTGCCGTGACCTGCGGCGCCGAGCCGGCGCTGCCGGCAGGCGTGGCGGCCTGGTCCGCGGGCGGCTGCGCGCGCAGCTCCACCGCCCCCGAGCCCATCACCAGCAGCAGGGCGCCTCCCCAGACACCGTGACGTATGAGTTGCAGCGCGAATCGAGTCGACATTGGCCACTCCTTTTCGGCACCGGATCCGGGCCTGAAAGTAAGCACCGGAGCGCGCGGCCCGCCGGTCATGGCGGGGTCCACGCTCTCCTTCCAAACCTGGCTCAGAACGTCAGAACCTCTCGGGCTTGAGCAGGGCGTAGGTGAGATACGCCAGCAGAGCCGCGGCGATCAGGCCGCTCAACAGGTACTCCCAATTCATCGTCTTCCTCTCCCTTCCTCTCCCGGCACCGCCGGCGCCGAGCGGCGGGCGCCCATCCCGCCGGCGCCGCGCACAGAGATCTGCTGCTCTGGTGCACCGCACTAGATCCGGTTGCAGAAGCGCACGTACCAGAGCGCCAGGGCAAAGAACAGGACGGTTGCCACGATCGCGATCAGGTCCATCATGGTCGGCGGTCTCCCGCTGGTGGCGCCGCGCCGGCGGGGGAATCCGCCCCCGCCGCCGGCAGGGTGAACCAGAATGTCGCGCCACCGCCCGCGCCGGCGGGGCTCGCGATGCCGATGGCGCCGCCGTGCGCCTGCACGACCTCCTTGGCGATGGCGAGGCCCAGGCCGGCGCCGCCGTGGCTGCCGGGGACCTGGAAGAAGCGGTCGAAAACGCGGTCCAGGTATTCCCGCGGGATGCCGGGGCCGGAGTCGGCAACGGTGAAGCGGACCATCCCGGCGCCGTTGGCCGAGACTGCGCCCGCGTTCGCCGCGGCGGCCGCCGGCGCCGCGGCGACCCTCACCGTGCCGCCGGCCTGCGTGTGCTGGAGCGCGTTCTGCAGCAGATTGCCCAGCACCAGCTGCGCCCGCGCCGGATCGGCCAGGACCCGCGGCGCCTCCGGCTCGATCGCCAGCTGCAGCTCGACACCCTGATCGGCGAAGGCCGAACGCAGCGGCGCCACCGACAGCTCGGCGAGATCGCGCGGCGCGGTGGGCACGAACCTCAGCTGCTGGCTGCCCGTCTCGTAGCGCGCGATCTCCAGCAGATTGACCAGGATGGTGCGCAGCCGCTCGGCATCGTCGCGCGCCGCCACCAGCATCTCGGTCTGCTCGGCGTTGAGCGCGCCGAGCCGCTCCTCGAGCAGCACGTGCAGCGCCATCTGCAGCGAGGTGAGCGGCGTGCGCAGCTCGTGCGACACGGTGGAGAGCAGGCCGCTCTTCATCTCGTCGATGCGGCGCAGGTTGGTGATGTCGGAGAGGATCAGGGTGATGCCGACCAGCGCTCCGCCGTCGCCGCGCACCGCCACCGCGTGCGGCAGATAGAAGCGCTCCCGGCCTTCGTGGAAGATCTGCCGCGCCGCCTCGTAGCCGCGGTCGGGCAGCGCTCCCGCGCGCGCCGTCTCGCGCAGCAGCTCCGGCAGCCAGTCGGCATGGCGGGGCGGCACCGGCTCGCCCGGCCGCAGCCCGAGGATCGACACGGCGGTGCGGTTGGCCAGCTCGATCTGCAGCTCCGGCGAGAACACCGCCACCGCGTCGGGCAGGCTGTCGATCGCCAGCTGCGAGGTCTGCTGCGCCCGCAGCAGGCGCGCCTGGTCGCTGCGCCGCAGCTCGCGCAGGTGCCCGGCCATGCCGTTGAACGCCGTGGCCAGCTGGCCCAGCTCGTCGCGCGAGCCGACCGCCACCACCAGGTCGAGGTTGCCCTGCTCGATCTCGCGCACCGATTGCGTCATCCGCGACAGCGGCACCAGGATGGCGCGGCTGAGGAACAGCACGCTGCCCGCCGCCAGCACCGCGCCGAGGCCGAGCAGCAGCAGCATCCTGCGGCTGGATTGGGCGGCGAGCCGCCGCGAATGCGCGCTGGCGCTCACCATGTTGTCCTGGTTGAGCTGCTGCACGCGGTCGGCGGCGTCCTTGATCTGCTGGAAGAGCGGCAGCAGGCGCCCGAAGTAGAGCCCCCGCCGGGCGTCGAGCGGCCGGGCCGGGTCCAGCACCTGGGCCAGGACCGGCGGATAGGCGGCATAGAGGTCGCGGATGCGGAAGGCCATCGGCCCCTCGCCCGGCAGGGTGATGTTGCGCAGCTCGGCGTCGAGCGCCCGGGCGAACAGCGGCGCCTCGCGCCCCGCCAGCTCGCTCCCCCGCCGGGGGTCGCCGGCGAGGGCGAAGAGGGCGCTGCTGTCGAGGCGCTCCAGCGCCTCCTTCATCTGCTGGCAGGCGACGACGCTGTCGTAGTTCTCGCGCAGGATGACGCTGATCGATCTGCCGAGGCGCACGATCGACACGGCGCTCTGCACGCCCACCACCGCGAGGAGGGTGAGCAGGACGCCGAAGCCGACGGCCAGCTTGCCGCGGAGATTGAGCATGGGGAGCCTCCCAGTGCACCGCCGGTGCCAGCGCCCGGAGGGCTCCCGGCCGCCTCGCGGCCGATCGGTTAAGTCACTTTAGTGTCAGCGGTTGGTGCGAGCTGAGCGGCGTCGGAGGTCGCCCCTGGCGAGGCCGGGGCCCGGCCCGGCGGTGGGGGCCTGGCCGCGCGATGCCTTGCACAATGCAAGGCTCGGGGGGCGGGGCCTTGCTAAGTGCAAGGCCCGGGCGAGCGCCCGGCGCCCGCCCGGAGCCCGCCGCCCGGACCCGCGTGTCCCAGGTCCGCGGCTCGCGGCCCGGTCAGGCGGTCGACCGCGCCCTGGCCTCGGGTGCGGGACACTAGCCCTCCAGGTGCTTGCGCCGCCGCCACAGGGTCGCCTGGTCGATGCCCAGGACCGCGGCCGCCTCGCGCAGCGAGCTGGTGCGCGCCAGGACGCGCCGGATGTGCTCCTCCTCGATGGCCGCGAGCGGCACCGGATCGCCCAGCCGGAGCTCGGCGCCGGGCGTCCCCGCGGCGGGCTGGGGGCCGGTGACCGCGGCGCCGCCGCCTTCCGGCGCTCCACCGGCCGATACCGGCCGCCGGCAGCCCGGCCGTCCTTGCCGCCGCCCCTCCGGGCGGCGCCGGAGCCGCCGGAGCCGCCCGCGCGGCCGGA